>NZ_JACJEY010000089.1:0-11042 GCF_014164295.1 Pseudoalteromonas sp. SG43-7 | reverse complement strand
ACCCCGTTTGAGCAAGATGATATTTATTATGTTATAGCGCGTAATGCCTGGGGCAATTTAAAACTCTACGGTGAGAAAACCGGACATTCTGTGGAAATCAGCCCTTACCTTAATTGGATGCGAACGAAAAAAGGAAATCAGCAAGATATTGAAGCTGGCAAGGCTAACCAAACTGCAAAAGATTTTATAGCACTGCAAGACCCTGAGCGACTTGATATAAAAAATAACCAAAAGAAACCACTTTTTCCTGCGGCATTAAAAAAACATGGCCCACTCAATGCTGATGAAGTGTACGGCTTTGCGCCATTTTTATTTATGGGTGGCGAGAAAAAAATCAAGAATATTGAAAAGTGCGATATTTTTGCCCATTTGAATTTAATTGCCGACATGGGTGATATGGAAATTATTGATATGGCTTCTATGGTACGTGGCGCTATTAAGCAGTACGAATAACGCTGTATGCAAATGTGATTAGTTGAGGACTTAAACGAGCTTTATTTGGCACACATAACTTAATGAAAAACTTAGACTTAAAGAAAAAAGTTTCAGTAACACATGATGAGCTATATTCATTAGAAATGTTTTTTAATATTAACTTACCAATTAGCTACAGAGAGTTTATTTTAGAATTCAATGGTGCATCCCCAGAGGGGGCTATTATAAGAATTAACTCTGAAGAGCGGGTATTGGAAAGATTTTTAATAGTTTCGGAAGATGAAAAACTCGATAGTGGACTGATGCAATACGAAATTAAAGTAGTAATGGCTCAAATTGAGGAAAGACTTACAGCTAACGAAGACTTGGTTGGAGCCGAGACCTTACCTTTTGCTTATCTTTTTGGTGGTGATTTTTTATGCCTAGACTTCAAAGAAGATGCAATAAATCCTAAAGTAGTAATATGGGATCATAATGAATCTGAAGAATTATCGCCTGTTTTTTACAAAGCTTTTGATAATTTCCAAAAATTCCTTAATGCGATGTCTTTCGGCTGACATATATTTACAAACTTTATGTTTGATCATTTAATTTAAAGCTCATTTATAATACTAAGGACAGCACATGAAACCTGACATTACAAACATCCCACAACAACTCGGTCAGTACCTTTATCAGCAAATTAATGAGCCGTGGCTTAAAGCACAACTCATTTTAAATTGCGAAGATGAAAACGTACTTGAATGCAAAGCCCATTATCAAACAGCAGATGACTCAAGTGAACAGCCAATTACCGTGAAAGACGAGATAGTCAATTTATTCAAACAAGTATTTGATAAAGCCACAAAGCAGCAACCCGAAAACTGGACACGCGCTATTTTTACCATTAATCGCCAAGGCCAATTTAATCTCAACTTTGAGCGTAACAATCACGATGATGACGTTATTACTGCACAAAATACGCACTAACTTAAATAAGTAAATTACTCTAATACAAAAACACTAAGGACAAAAAACATGGATGTTAAGAAAAACACCCGTAGCAAGCTAAGCCTAACCGCCTTACTTTTTTCAAGTAAATTTATCAAAAGCCCGGTTATTCGTATCGCGATCATCTTCGCCATTATTATCGCATGTTTACTAATGATCAAAGTGGCTATTATGGCCTTTTACATCACGGTATTTCTGCTTGTGACTATTTCAATCTGGGGTACATGGCAACGATTTGCTAAGCTTAAAAAGAGTAAAGATCTAAGCTAATATTTATCATAATCATAATGAAATTGTTTCTTTTATTGTTATAAATATAACAAAACAAGGAAAAACTGGTATTTTTTGCAACTATGATTTGAACCTCATCCTTATACATACTAAAATGCCATTTGATTTATAGTTAAAGTAAATATAAAAGTCATGGAAGACTCTAGTAGAAATATAATCCTTCCTATTGTTACTCCATGATTTTTCGTTGCTAAAAGTGATATAAACAAAGATGTTTATAATGAACAATTTAATGGAGTAATTATGAAAAAATTAAGTGCGCTGGTTGCTATAGTGATGCTATCAGGTTGTTCAAGCAGCCCAAAAGTTGAACAACAGGCAGCCCCAGTTGAACAACCAGTTGTTGTCGCAGAAGAAGTTAACAGTGCAATATCATTGACTGTTATTACTTCTCCTGATGACGCCCGTATTCGCATTATGAATATAAAGCCGAAATACGAAGCTGGTATTGAACTCGATGAAGGTAAATACGACATCGAAGTTACTAAAGATGGTTACTTAACCTATAGAAAGTGGGTTACTGTTGACAAGAAAACGATCCTGACTATCGAATTAGATCAAATTGAAGCAAGCCAATCTGCGTTATAGTACCCCTGGTGGCAAGTGTATTCTTGCCATCATCACTTTGTGTTATCTTTATTAAAAATTAAGTATAGTTTACATACAAAGTTATTGTCGCATTAAAGAAATACCCGTATTCTATTGCGCTCATTAAATGGACAGTAAAGAATAAGGATATTAATTTTGGAGTCATCACAAAACTATTCTGACAGCTTAAATAAAATCTCCACACGAATACCTAACGCACTTAAAATAGTTGATAATAAAGAGCTAAAAAGCACTATTTTTTGGTTGAATCAAGTGCTTTTAGTAGTTTCAACTATCTTTGGTGTTTACCTAGCTGCGAAAAGCGGTTTAGAGCAAGTGCTTAAATTTGATTCCTATAGTAAAATGGAAGATAACTATTATTTGCATACTTCATTATATGATAATTTAGAGAATATAAAACGCTATTCGTTACTTTTAGTACAAAGCCCACATACGAGTGAGCTTGAGTATAATAAGCCCACGTTTGAAAAATATATTTGGCATACCATGCAGTACTTGTTCACAACACTTGAAACGCCGAGTATATTTTTAACACAAATTCGTCGTTTTTATAGTTGTGCTGAGTGTGTAATTGAAGCGGCGTTAAGGCGTAAAATGTCTGCGCGCCAAGCGTCTATTGAACTAGACCAAATTGCCGATAGTATTGAGCAACAAACATTACCTCAACTAAAAACTAGTGCATTAAATTTACAACAAGAATTACAACAAAACGATATTATTATCGGCTCATTAAAGGACGCTGATAATGCCAACTAAACGCTGCCCTCACTGCAAAGATCACCCTTTGGATGTTACTCATTATCAAGGTGAAGAGATAGATATCTGTCGCGAATGCGGTGGCTTATGGTTTGAAAAAAACGAAGTTAACCGGATGATTGCCGAAATCAACGAAGGTCCTATTGGTGAAAAATACGAGACTCATTTTGGTAAATCATTAGGTATTTCAAGACTAGACTGCCCTGATTGCAATAAGAACCTTGAGCGCTTTCATTTACTCGAAGATTTTCATACCGAAATTGATGTTTGCCGTCATTGTGATGGTAGTTGGATTGAAAAAAATCAATTAGAAAGCGTTGAAAACAGTCCTGAGCTCAAAGCAAGCCTAGACAAGCTAAACCAAAAAGTTAGTTGGAAAACTTATCTGTTTCAATTTTTAACGCAAATGCCCGTTGAATATAACCTAAAGCCAAAACAAACGCCGTGGGTTACTCGCAGTTTAATTGCACTCAATGCCATTGTTTTTGCCTTGTATTTTTTCAATGCAGAGGCATTCAGTGCCACCCTCGAATTGTTTGCAATGAATCCAAGTAAGATCTCTCAAGGCGAACATTTATGGAGTGTGATTACCTGTGTATTTTTACACGGCTCAGTAATGCACCTTATTGGTAATATGTACTTTTTATACATTATTGGCGATAACCTCGAAGACGTATTAGGTCATAAAAAGTTTTTAATATGGTATATGGTATGCTGTTTGGCAGCGTCTTTTGCTAGCTTTATCGTTGATCCCAGCTCGATTATTCCAAGTGTCGGGGCTAGCGGCGCAATTGCAGGGCTATTTGGTATGTACTTAATGTGGTTTAGGCACGCCAGCCTTACTTTTATGTTTATCATTTATCAAAAGAAATTATCTGCAGTGTGGTTTTTTGTAATTTGGTTAGGGATCAATATTTATGGCATGATTGCAGCACCTGATGGTATCGATTATGGCGCTCATATCGGTGGCTTTATCGCAGGGTTATTGATCGGCTTTGCTCTTAAAGCAAAAATCACTGCACAAAATCCTATGATTGAATTATTAAATCAACCTGAAGCACAGCTAAAACGCTAATTTAACGCGCTTAAACCTTCCCTATCGGTGCTGATGGGAAGGTTTTCATTTATTACGTATCACTCACTACTTTATGAATAATGGCTTGGCATTGAGCTGCGTTCATAAATTTTGGTACTGGATAGTCCCAGTTAGCCTCTACAATTGCAGCATCAGCAAGCTTTGATATATCAGCTACTTTTAGCTCTTTTAAATGATGAGGGATCTCTAGATCAATAAGTAACTGCTCTAAGGTGTTTAATAGTATTGCTGCTTTTTCTGCTGGTTTTTGGTGTGATTGTGTTAATTGGCAATGATCAGCAATAGCCGCCAGCTTTTTATCTATACTGGAACCATAAAATTTCAGCACATGCATCAATACCACACTATTTGCTAAACCGTGAGCTGTGCCGTATTGCGCGCCAAATTGATGCGCTATAGCATGCACATAACCTACAGATGTTCGGGTAAACGCTTGTCCTGCATAAAATGAAGCGAGTAACATATTTTCCCGCGCAACTAAGTCATTACCATTTTTATACGCTGTTAATAAATTTTGTAAAATAAGTTCGATTGCTCGCAATGACTTGTCATCACTAAAAGCAAGGCCATTAGTGCCTATGTATGCCTCAAGTGCATGCGTGAGTGCATCGATACCTGTAGCTGCGGTAATAAAATCAGGCACAGTTTGTGTTAGCTCAGCAATTAAAACTGCATCACTTGGTACAAGAGCAAAGTCAGTGGCGGCATATTTTGTTTGCATTTGCGGATCGTTTACCACCGCAGCAACGGTCGTTTCTGAGCCAGTACCTGCGGTTGTTGGAATGGCACATAACGGGGGCAGTTTTTTCAGTACTTTAAACAAGCCTTTTAACTGCTTAACTGATTTATTAGGTCTTACTGCACGTGCGCCAATTAATTTGGCACAGTCAATTACTGAGCCGCCACCAACGGCGATAATACTATAACATGTGTATTGCTGATAAAGTGCTAAACCACTTTCAACATTGCTAATCGTTGGATTAGCATCAACGTCACTAAACAGCTGCCAAGAGATTGCATGCTCATCCAGCAAAGCTAAAATGGGAGCAACAACGCCTAAATTTTTTAACGTATTGTCAGTTACAACTAACACAGGTTTATTAGGATTAAGTAATGCAAGCCATTGCTTAAACCCGCTATAACCTTGATACAAACGCGGAGCAGGAATACCAATAAAAATAACAATACATTTTAAAATAAAATGATAGCAGCGATATAAAAAATACATAAAATCAGACTTTTGTTATTTTTACGTTACCTGATAGTGCATCAATTTAAAGCAATTGCCAATAATAGGCAGCCCCTAATACAGAAGTATTTATAATGATAGTGAGCCAAAGTACCGCAATAAATGCACGTTTTTGTGATTTATGTCTTAACCATTGCTGAGCGATCAGTGCTCCCGGCCAACCACAAATTAATGCTAAAATATGTAAACTACGTTCCGGCACTCTAATAGGCCGATCTGTTGACTCTATCGCCAAACGCTTATCCCATTTATAAACTAAAAACGTAATACTGCTCATAGTACAGTAAACACTGGCAACCAAATATGGCCAATAATCAAGCAGCCCACCAATCACTAATACAACTAGAAAACTAACAGAAAAAAGCAATAATGTTTTTTTAATCAACGGACTCTCGCCTATACTACAATTTGAAAAACTAATAATGATAGGCACGATTATGTCATACCTAAAAACACTTTTACTATCTTTTTGCTTTATCTACGCTGGTGCTATTAGTGCACAAACGATTGACTTAGCACCAGAGCTTGAAGTATTTAAACCTTACCTCGGCACATGGCAAGCTGATTTCAATGTTGCCGATAATAAGCCAAAGATTCAGGATGTAGGTCGCTGGGAGCGAGCCCTCAATGGGAAAGCAATTCGTACCCTTCACTCAATTAATGAAGGTGAATATGGCGGCGAATCAATGATATTTTGGGATAGTAAAAAGCAGTCATTAGTTTTTTATTATTTCACTACAGCAGGCTTTTATACTCAAGGGACATTGAAAGTATTGAGCCCTACGCAGTTTGTAGCATACGAAACCGTAACAGGTTCAAAAGAAGGCATCACAAAAGTAAAATCAACCAGTGATTTTAAAGATGAACAGTTTGTTGTCTCTACCTCTTATTTAAAAAAGGGCGAATGGACAAAACCTGAAAAACGTATTTACACTCGCAGTAACAAACAGGTTATTTTTAAATAGTAACGGCATAACAGTAATCGAGTGAATCAATTGGCTGGACTGATGACTTACCATATAAAAAGACATAACTAATTTAAAAGAGGTAGCCCGTTGAAATGCTTTTGCCGCTGTTTGGTTTTGTATTATTTTCTACAGCTAGATTAGAGTTGATCTAGTTTAGAATTGATAATGTAACTCAAACTAACCACGCCGAAGTGGCGTTGCTAGTTTGAGCGAACGGTTAAGTTATACCGATTTTATACAAAACCAATTTAATCGTATTGAAGGTATTATGTTTTCAATTTATTCAGTTCATCGTCTTGTTGTGCAACAAGCTGATTGAGCATTTGACTACCATCGCCGGCTTGAGTTGATAAATCAGCAAGTTGTGATGCGGCATCAGATATCCGCGTTAAATTACGATTAATTTCTTCGGTTACAGAGCTTTGCTCCTCAGCAGCCGTCGCTATTTGGGTGATCTGATTAGTGATCTCTTCCACTTTAATTACCACACTGTGCAAAGCATCAAAGGCAACGGTGGTTTCATCAACCGCGGTTTGTGCTCGCACAACCCCTTTTTCAATCACTGTTGAGGCATTACCCACTTCAAGCTGTAAGTTGTCAATTAAGCCACTAATGTCATCTGTTGACGCACGAGTTTTAGATGCCAGAGCACGTACTTCATCGGCTACGACAGCAAAGCCTCGCCCCTGTTCACCAGCGCGAGCTGCCTCAATCGCAGCATTAAGTGCGAGTAAATTAGTTTGCTCTGAAATAGTGCGGATCACATCTAAAATTTGTGTAATATCGTTACTACGCGCCGCCACCTTGGCTACGGCTTGATTGGCTTGCTTTATTTCTTCAGACATCGTTTTCACTTGTGATACCGCAGACGATAAACTCGCTTCGCTACTGACCACTAATGAATTGATTTCATCTGCCTGTTGCGCTGATTGCTCTGAAGCACGGGCAACTTCAAGGGCGGTGGCACTCATTTCATTCATTGCCGTTACTACACTTTCAATTTCTTGAAACTGAGCTTGCACATTTTGCTTAGTATCAACGGCTACATGCGCGGCAATTTGTGCCTGCTCTTTCGTCTGCCCTGATACATCTTTAAGCTGTGCAATTAAATCACGTAATTTTTCCAAAAATGCATTAAATCCAACAGCGAGCGCAATTAACTCTGCATGAGTGTCAACCGTTAACGTTTGTGTTAAATCCCCATCCGCGCTGGCTAAATTATCAACCCGTAACTGAATTTGTTGCAGCGGCGCCACGATGCTTTTGACAACTAAAGTCATGATAATAAAGGCAGCGCCAGCAATCACTAAGCCAGATATTAAAATTAACCCACCAAGAGTGTTGGCGTTATCTTGCATACTTGCACTTAGCTGCTGTGGCCCTTGCAGTGCAAGCTCTGCTGGTACTTCAACTAATAAAGTCCACTGGCGACCAGCAAGTTTAATATCTATTGGGTAATTGACTAAGTATTCATTTTCACCCTTTTGTACTCCAGAGCGTTCTTTCAAACTAGTATAATTTTTTAACACCGAGGCTGAGACGGCTTCTTTTAGCGGACGGCCAAGTTTGTCTTTGTTATGACTGCTACCCACAATTAAATCCATCGAACTTAATAGGGTAACTCGCGCCTGACCATTATATAATTCTTTTGATAACTGCTCGGTCATGGTTTGAAAAACTGGCAGTGTAATATCAACACCACTGAGGCCAATAAACTTACCGTCGCGAAGTATTGGCACAGTCAAAGAAGTCATCATTTCAGAATTGCCGGGAGATATTTCGTACAGATAGGGTTCCATTATGCACGGCTTTTTAGTGTCTTTAGCACATAAGTACCACTCAGCTTCACGTTGGCCAAATTCGTTTAAGGTCGTAACGTATTTTTCTGCTGCATCTTCAACAACTTGCTGTTCAATCACACCTTCACGGCTGCGAGTGAAGTAAATCTCTAAGGTGCCTTGGCCTGCGACTGAATGATCATAGCCATTTTTATACTGTTGATCGTTACCATCAAAACCATTAGCTTCAAATTGCGAGTAGATTGAAGAAAGTATTGAATTACCTTCTATAATAGAGCTATTAAGCTGAACCACTGAATCACGCGTTAAAGCATCTTTAGCTGATTCATTACCAAGTATTGCTGCGAGTGAAAAAGGCACTCGATACGCTTCGTTGATAAATCCTGCGATTTTTTCACCGTACACAGCAGCATTGCTGGTGAGCTTTTCTTCTACCTCAGTAACTATCAATTTTTCAGCTTGTGCTGATAACACTTTATTGCTGCTTGATAATTGCCACCAAAGCACACTCGATAGCACTACAACGGTGATAAAAATACTACCTAAAGTAAGCCATAGTAACTTTTTCGCCAACGCTAATTGCCGCATTCCACTTATCCTTTAATTAAAACTACGTTTACATTCTAGTTCAATTATTCATAAGTTAATCTATTTTGTTGAAAAAAACATATTAACGCTGCGCTAATACTATTTAATTTTACCAGTAGCTAAAAAGTTTTCGCGATAACAAAACCAATTTAGACATCGAGTTGATCATTGCTGAACTATTGGTGTAAACGCTTGGCAATGACTTTGCACTCTATAAATAGTCTTAATATGGCAAAATAAAAATGGGGGATGTTGGTTGTCGGGTAGCACAAACTGAGGATTGAATATTAAGTACGAATTATCACAATAACGCGTCTTGGTTATAAATGGCGTTCTAAAAAGCTCATAATTATAAAAAACAGCCACAAAAAAGGCGCATTTAAAATAAAAATGCGCCTTTAAAAATATAAATTATTAAATTTACAATAAGTTAGATAACCGACAATTCAATTGCGATATTACCACGAGTAGCATTTGAATATGGGCAAACTTCGTGTGCTTTAGCCACTAACGCTTCTGCGGTGTCTTTATCTACATCACCGACAAAAACAGCTAATTTTACAGCGATACCGAAACCACCTTCGATTGGACCAATCGATACTTCTGAATCAATGCGGGTATCAGCAGGTAACTTAACTTTTGCTTGGCCTGCAACTAATTTTAATGCGCCAATAAAACACGCTGCATAACCCGCTGCAAACAACTGCTCAGGGTTAGTGCCTTGACCATCATCGCCACCTAACCCTTTTGGAGTTGAAAGTGCCACATCTAAACGGCCATCGTCTGATTTTGCAGTGCCCTCGCGGCCACCCGTTGCAGTTGCTTTAGCTGTGTAAGCGACTTGTAGTAATTCTTTCATAATGTTTTCCTTATTTAAGGTTGGGACTAAATTTATTTTGCATGCAAAATAATAAAGTAGTTTATTGAGCATTGCAAATATTTTGCATGCAAATTAAAATGCAGTGTCATCATTCGAGAGCTACTATGAAATATCCACAATTGAAATTAGATAATCAAATTTGTCATCGTCTGTATATGGCCTCCAATTCAGTGGTACGTGCCTATCGAGATGCACTAAACGAACTTGAACTGACCTATCCACAGTATGTGGTGATGATGGCGCTCTGGGAAGAAGATGAGATCAGTATTGCACAGCTGCTGGAAAAAACCGCAATAGATGGCGGCGCCATGACACAAATTTTGAAAAAAATGACCGATAAAAACTTATTAGCCGTGGTTAAAGATGAAACAGATAAACGTAAGCGAGTCGTAAAGTTACACAAACAAGGCATACAGCTGCAACAACAAGCAGCGAATATCCCTGAGCAAATTCGTTGCCGTTTTCCATCTATTACGCAGCAAGAAGCCACACAACTAATTACTTTACTTGATAAACTCAATACTGACTTAAGTTAATTATCAAAAATTTTGAGAGCGATTCGTGTATATATACCCCACTCTTTTTCTATTATAAAACTTCGTTATAGTGGGTGCAGCAAAACAATTTAACGGAGCAACTCATGAAAGCCATTGGATACCAAACAGCAACCAAAACACTTAGCAATCATTCTTTCGAAGCCATCGAGTTACCTATTCCAACAGCATCCGGTCACGATTTATTGGTCGAAGTAAAAGCAATTTCAGTTAATCCTGTCGATGCGAAGATCCGCGCAAATGTTAGCCCTGAACAAGGTCATAAAGTCATTGGTTGGGACGCTGTTGGGATCGTAAAAGCTGTTGGTGATAAAGTAAGTTTATTTAATCTGGGCGACCGGGTTTATTACGCTGGTGATTTAACTCGCTCAGGCAGTAATGCTGAATTTCAACTAGTTGATGAACGTATTGTTGGCCGTGCGCCTACTACCTTGAACAATGCCCAAGCTGCTGCGTTACCGCTAACCAGTATTACAGCCTGGGAATTACTGTTTGATCGTTTGCAAATATCACGTTCCAACAATGCAAAACCAGCTTCATTATTAGTTATTGGTGCCGCAGGCGGTGTTGGCTCAATTTTAGTGCAGTTGGCCAAACAGCTAACCAACTTAACGGTGATAGGTACAGCATCACGCGTAGATAGCGTTAGCTGGTTAAATGCGCTAGGTGTTGATCAAGTGCTTGATCACTCACAAAGCTTAGATGCACAACGAATAGAGCATAATCTTGCTGAATTTGATTATGTAATTAGCCTCACTCATACCGATCAACATCTTGATGAAATTATTAAAGTGATCAAACCACAAGGTAAATTAGCTTTAATAGAC
>NZ_JACJEY010000088.1:0-11395 GCF_014164295.1 Pseudoalteromonas sp. SG43-7 | reverse complement strand
AGACTTTTATTTTCATGAACTCTTCTTTTGAAATCATGGTGCTTATCCAAAAGCACCAGTGTTAAGTTAACTGGATCAGATTTCAATTGTTGAAGTGGATCATTTTTGCATTGCTGGTAACACTTCAGGCAAATTTTGCGCAAAAATAGGATGCAATGCACCAGATCGATAACTATCATCCATGCCTTTTTCAGTCATAGTTAATGATAGATTAAACTCATTTTGCGTTTGCTTATAATCGTGTATTGCATCATGAGTTAGCACACCCAGCTCTTTGTCATCTATACACACTGTCAACTTTTGTACTTTTTCAGGTAGGTTAAAAGCCGTCACTAGCTATCCTCACTAAAAAGATCGTTTAATTCATCCCAACGAGGTAACCGTGATTTAGACAAAGTTCTTGGTACTACAGCTAGCTCATAATCTAAATAATGAGTATAACGCTCAAGGATATCCAATGATCCTGTAAATTTACCGTTTTCAATTTCAGATAGTGTGCTTTTATTAATGTTCGTCAATTTTTGCACTTCTCGTTGTGTTAGTTGTTTTTCTTTTCGCGCCTGAGCAAGCGCTTTTCCTATTTCTATTCTATTCATCGCAGCCACCAAAAACTCGCCATATAGCGAACATGGTAGTATAAAACAAAAAATATAGCTATATAGCGAACATAACTAGATTACTTTTTACTGTAATAGCTGTTTATACTGCTCAGTTAAGTGCACCTTGAGTTCTGGGTGCGCTACTAATAACTCAGCAAGCTGAGCTTTAGCGGCGGTTGTTTCACCATCAGCAATAAGTGTATCTATACGCTTAAATTTATTCGCAACGTCTTCGGTGATCACTTCAAGCTCTAATAATACTTCACTTTTAGCGGTCATGCTTTGCGGCTCAAATTGCCGTCCTGCCATGTAAGACTGTGTACTGCGTTGAAGCCTTTGAGTTTGCTTTAATTGCTCTAGCTGCTTTTGTTCTAGCACTTCGCTTTGCATCATTTCAGGCGAGGCTGCAGGTGCTAAAGCAGTCTGTTCATCGGCTAAAATTTGTAGATCATTCATTGCCTCTGACGGCTTAAGATACTGAGTAGTATTTTGCATATATAAAACCGCGACTAACACCAGTGATGCCGCAGTAGATAATTGCCCATACCACGTTTGGTAAAAGCGTTTGCGCTTATTAATATTGGTTACGTTATTATCTGCAACCTCATCAGCTGCGCGTTTTAATATTTGCTCATCAAGTTGTAAGCTTGGTTGCTCCGTTGCACCACGTTTATAAAGTGAAGCAATATCATGATCGGTTAACTTATCGCTCATTGTTAGTCTCCATTTTATACTTGATACATTGCTTTAGCTTGGCTAGCGCGTAACGGATGCGGCTTTTGATATTTTCAGTTGTTTCTACAACTAGTTCGGCAATTTCTTTGAGGGTAAAATCAGCTTCGTGTTTAAGTAAAAACGCCTCTTTTTGCTCACGTGGTAATTGCGCTAGGCACACTTTTAACTGCTTGCTGAGCCTGCTCGAGCTTTTCAGTATCTGGTCGACTGTTATGATCAGCAAATTCGGCAATTTCAATGCCTTGATTATCACCGTCTAACCATTTGTTTTGCGTACCAGTACGGCGGTAATGATCAATCAATTCATTGTGCGCAATACGATACAACCAAGTGGTAAATTTAGCGCTCACTTGATACTGTGAGCGCGCTTTTATCAGCTTATTCCAGACTTCTTGATAGAGCTCTTCAGCTACTTGCGGGCTTGCGCACTGGCGTAAAAAATAACGATATAAGCTATTTTTATGGCGCAGGTACAGCTGGGTAAAAGCCTGTACATCACCTTGTCCATAACTCAACATTAATTGCTCATCAGCTAGTTCTGTCATAACGTCCTTTACTTAAATCATACCAATCGTGTTAAGTTATTAGTCATTTATAGCGACATATAAATAGAGTGATAACAAGGCATAAACTTTGACATATAGTTGTTCTATTTGAGAAATTTATAACACAGTTAGCGCTTTATTTAGCACGCTAGAATGGCTAAATATTTAAGTTGATTGGTATCACAGTGCCGCAGCATTATTAACGAGTTGCACAAACTCACTACGATAGCCAAATGTGTCTATGCCTTTGTTAGCGGTTGCTAATTTAGCGCAATCTTCATACTGCCAGTCTCCGGTATATTTTGCACCTTTTAATAACTGCGCAAAACCAGCCACTGCGGCGGCAAATTTAAAGTCTTGGCTGGCTTGCGATAAAGGCAGCTCACCTTTAGGTGTTGCAACAGCTTGAGTGATCAACTTACTTTGCTCAGCGTCAGGCTGTTTATAACGCACTTTTACAAAGGCGAGTTCATTGCTGGTAGCCAGTTTTTTGTCTTCTTTAGATTGGTAACGCAGCTCATCAATTTGTTTATGATCAGAGTTGGCTAAGGTTATTTCATACAGCGCAGTCACGCTATGCCCTGCCCCTAACTCTGCGGCATCGACCTTATCGTTATTAAAATCTTCATTAGCGAGTACGCGATTTTGATAACCAATTAAACGATATTCAGCCACCTGCTGTGGATTGAATTCCACTTGAATTTTTACGTCTTTGGCAATAATTTGCATGGTACTGCTGAGTTCATCGACCAGTACTTTGCGTGCTTCGTTTATGTTATCTATGTAAGCATGCTGGCCGTTACCTATATTTGCCAGTTGCTCCATTAGGCCATCATTATAATTACCTTGGCCAAATCCCAAAGTAGTTAAGGCAATCCCCGTCTTGCGCTTAGATGCCACCAGCTCTTTGAGTTTATCGATTGATTGGGTGCCCACATTAAAGTCGCCATCAGTGGCTAAAATCACCCGATTAATACCTCCTTTTTTAAAATTTTCGGCCGCAATTTGATAAGCCAGTTCAATACCTTGCTCGCCATTAGTTGAGCCGCCTGCTGCCAGTTTATCTAACGCGGCGCTGATAGTTTGTTGATCATTGCCTTTCGTTGCTGGCAAAACCACGCCTGCGGCACCGGCATACACGACAATGGCAACTGAATCATTTTCATCTAATTGTTTAGTTAACATGGTTAAACTGGTTTTTAATAAGGGTAACTTATTTGGTGCATTCATAGAGCCAGATACATCCAGTAAAAACACTAAATTCGCTGCCTTTAAATCGGCTTTTTCAATCTCAAAACCTTTAATGCCAATTTTTAACAGTTGCCGATGCTCATTCCAAGGAGCTGTTGCCATCTCGGTATGAACATTAAAAGGTGTAGCTATGCTATTGGGTGCACTGTAATCGTAGTCAAAATAATTAATAAAAGCTTCTTCACGAACTGCGTCATTAGGTGGTAATTTCCCCACATTGAGCATACGCCGAGTATTGCTGTAACTGCCCGTATCAACATCAATTGAAAAGGTTGAAACCGGTTCAGTACCAACTTGTTTTACTGGGTTTTGCTGGGATTTCAAATAGTTTTCACGTTCTTGCTCTGACACTACGACTACATCATCAATTGGAGTCCGTGGCATCGGCTGTAACTGTAATTCAGAGCGCGGCATAGCAACGCTTTCATGCATCATTCCTTGTGGCATTGCCGTATATCTTACGGCATGTTGCATCTGTATTTTTTGAGCTTGCAGCTCCAATTGCTGCTCATCGGTTTGATTAATTGGCGCCGCGTTGTTTACTTGGCTTTGTTGTTTATCAACCTCATGTGGCGCACTTTGCTCACAGCCAGTTAAGCTAACTATCACCGCAAGGCTCAACATAGTTAAACGTAAATTAACCTGCTGGGCATTAGTAATCTTGTTATTCATAAAGTCACCTTGTTATCTATTAAATTCGTAATTAGTAAGGTTATTAACGGATGACTATAAAAAGTGGGGTTAATTATTTTTTAATGAGCATCTATTCGTCCCATTTAATATCTACGTTACGAGTGCTGAGTTATAATTGCGCTCCCTCTTTCTTATTGATGATTTTAGTTTTGAACTCGACTGCCATTAAAAGAACTGCTTTTTCTTCTGCTATTTTAATTTTAGGCATTATCTTTATTGCCGCTAACTTACGCGCACCGGTTACAGGGATTGCTCCTGTGCTTGAGCAAATAATTTTGACCTTTAACTTAAGCCCTTCGCAAGCCGGTATGCTCACAACACTGCCGTTAATTGCCTTTGCTTTAGCCAGCCCGATGGCGGCAAGTCTTGCTAAAAAACAAGGCTTAGAAATATCACTGTTTATTGCGCTTATTCTGATTGGTTTGGGCTTGGCTTCGCGGCTAATTGACTCTATGCCAATGCTTTACTTAGGTACAGCAGTCATTGGCATCGGTATCGCAATTGGTAACGTACTGTTACCGAGCTTAATTAAACGCGACTTCCCGCATAAAGTGGCAGTGATGACCTCTACTTACGTACTAGCGATGGGAATTTTTGGTGGTAGTTATGCCGCGCTTATTATTCCGCTGGCTGAATATAAAAGTATCGGCTGGCAATTAGCCCTTGCTTGTTATGGCTTACTTACCCTAGTGAGTATTGTTATTTGGCTACCACAGTTAAAACTTCATACTAAGCCAACAAAAGATCTACTGGCGAGTGTCAACACCAACAAAGTATGGCACGAGGCGCTTGCGTGGCAGATTACCTTACTGCTGGGATTAAATTCATTTTTTACCTATATTATGATTAGTTGGTTGCCGAGCATTTTGCTTGAAGGTGGCCATACAGCTCAGCATGCGGGTGCGCTACAAGGTGCCTTTCAAGTAGCGTCTGCAGTGCCTGGCATTATCTTAATACCACTGCTGGCAAAGCTTAAAGATCAACGTATTTTAACCAGCTTGTTAGCACTAATAGCCGCAACATGCTCACTTGGGCTGCTCTATTTACCTGAGTTTGCCTCTTTGTGGGCAGTCACCTTAGGATTTTGCTCAGGCGCCTGCTTTATTTTAGGTTTATCGTTTATTAGCTTACGTACTCATGACACCCGTCAGGCTACATCACTTTCAGGCATGGCACAGTGCTTGGGCTATTTACTTGCCGCCTCTGGGCCGATTATCGCAGGCTCATTACATAGCTACTTTGGCAATTGGACAACCACCTTATGGTTATGTGCTTTTGCGAGTGCATTGTGCGCCGTATTTGGTTATTTAGGTGGACGTAATATCACCATGAGAAGTGACAGCAATACCTAACTACATGCCTAAATAAATGCATTGCTTAAACGCAATGCATTTATATCTTTAAGAGGAGGACGACCAAAAAATCGGGTGTACTCTCGGCTAAATTGTGAGGCGCTTTCATAGCCCACTTGCAAAGCAGCCGTATTCGCATCAAGGCGCTGATTCAGCATTAATTGCCTCGCCTCTTGTAAACGTAAATTCTTGATATATTGCAAAGGGCTGAGTTTAGTCACTTCTCGAAAGTGCTGGCGAAACGTTGATTCACTCATATGCGCCTCAACAGCTAAGTCAACTATCGAA
This sequence comes from Pseudoalteromonas sp. SG43-7, assembly GCF_014164295.1. Taxonomy (NCBI): domain Bacteria; kingdom Pseudomonadati; phylum Pseudomonadota; class Gammaproteobacteria; order Alteromonadales; family Pseudoalteromonadaceae; genus Pseudoalteromonas; species Pseudoalteromonas sp. SG43-7. Next base: position 5,932 of record NZ_JACJEY010000088.1, on the reverse strand, counting down.
AAATCATCTTTATAATTTTGTTTTAACCAATATAAAATTTTAGCTATTTTTTGACTAGCGGATCCTGCGGTTACTATTTGCCTTAATTGATAACTATGTGGGCTTTGTAATAACCGAAAAACAATCTCCTCTTGGATTAAAGGGGCGAGTTGCAAAAGCAGCTTAGGCTCGTTTAATAATTTAATCAGCCTATTTATAGCATCTAAAAGCCCCTCATCAGCATCGACTACCGACATAGCACATTGACGAGCTACATGATCTTGAGATGAAAAATCCATATTAGCAACTGCTTGACCTAAAACTTTACTGTCGATACATAAGTGCAACCCTAAAAAAGGTCGTTGTATAGACGCTGAAGTAATATGGCTTACAACTGGCACATCAACAGAGGCAACTAATGTTTGTCCTTCTGCATAATCATAAATATCTTCGCCCAAGATAACACGCTTGCCACCTTGCACAGTAATGCCTAAACCAAGCCCATAAACACATGGCATAGGCTCAGACACATTGCTGCGACGTACTAATTTAAGCGCATCTATCTGAGTGTTAAAAATACCATCGTGTGTAGCAATTGCTAACACGGATTCGGTTAAGGTCTGTTTACTAGTCATCGCGTTTTAATTTGATCTCATCATACTTTAATCAAAGCTTAGCACTAAGCACACTCATAAATATTAAAAACAATCACGATCTGTTGTTTTAGGCAAAAAACACATTGGTTTTAACAAACACATTTAGCCATTATCAGTAATAATAAATATTCGCTCAGGCATATTAATGCGCTGACAGGTTATCACTATAAAAACCCAAATAATTCACTTCTCTACGCACTATTTTAAACAGCAAATTAAGCAGCCTAAGGTAAAGCTTACCTACTGCGATATTTTTGCTTTTTAACAATTTAATTTTTAAAGAGACATTATGCTTAAAGTAAATAACCACACAAAATACCCGTTTGTTGCAGCTATTGCCGCACTTGCAGCAATGGGGGAGTTATATCGTCTAAAAAACTTGTTGAACGAAGCCTTAGATAAAGGACATACCATTGATGAGCTTAATAGTGCATTTTCTTATATGGTTACCTACATTGGTGTCCCTCGGTCGTTAAATAGCCTAAACGTGCTAAAACAAATATGTTTGCAAAGACAGCCAAATCGTACAGCATTGGTTGAGCAAGAAATTGAACACCTATCCACGACTAAAATAAACAGCGCCCAAAGCAGGCTTTCTCATCACTGTTACTTGGCAATAAAGCTGGGGGCATTGGCAGTGGAAGATAATTTTCAAGCTCTGCTTCAAGCCCATTTAGTTACATGTCTTGATTCGCAATTTGAAGCAGCACACATAAATGCCGTGATCAATTCACTGGCTATTAAAGCAGATATAAACGTAGCAATGCGCGCTAATTTATCTTTTGCAAAATTGTTAGAGCGCGCATAGTAGTAATATACATTACGAAATTAGACGCTTAAGGCACAGTATCAAAGCCAGTTATAGTGTTTAGCTCTTTTAACCAAGATGGGCTTGAACGACACCAAATTTGTGCTTTAGGAATAAGTTGCTCACGCTGCTCAATAGCCCCAATACGTAGGCCATAAATTTTATCGCCATCACCGACTGACGTTGCATACAAAGAGGTGCCGCAATTACCACAAAATCCCTGTGCACGCTTATTACCACTTTCGGCTGTTTTTATATATTCTTTCGGCGCAGCTGCAGTAAACGTAACCGCGTTAGGATGTGATATAACCACAGTGCGAAATGGGGAACTTGCGATAATTTGGCAATCAGTACAATGACAATTTATTACTTTATTTTCATCAACTTCAGCATGGTAAGTAACCTCACCACAATGACAACGTCCGGTAATTTGCATTTAAGATCCCTACATAGAATTTTAACTAACTAAAGTGGTATCACTTTACGCCAACTTCCCTTGTATTTTCAACAAACGTTTAGGTCATTAACGGTTTTTATACTGGGTTTTACAGTGGCTGCGCATAATAGCGGGATTGCGTAATTTTAAATGTTTTGTTGTACGGCCAGCATGGCGCTTGCGCCAGACTTTAAACGAACCCGATGAGATATTGTCGCGCATAAAACTAACTAACTGGGAATGATTTAAACCATAAAGGTTTTCAATGGCTTCAAATGGCGTGCGATCTTCCCATGCCATCTCGATAATTCTAGACACTTGGCTACTATCAAACATAACAGACTCTTCTACAAAATATCTTTATACCCGACATAGCAAGAATACGATCAATCTGTAACTTCAACTCGCCATGATGGATTCAGCCGATTACACCCCGCCCAATAAAGTTTAATTTTATTGCCTGATGGGTCTTTTAACACCGCTTCTCGCCATAAATAACGCTGCACGGTGATCACTGATTCAAACTCAAAGCCCTTAGCTTTTAAGGAGGCGACCCACTTTTCTAGTTCTGCGCTTTCAAAATATATAACCGCGCCATTACTAAACACATCATCGGTTAATAATAAAGAAAATGTAGCTTTATTAGGGCACTCAAAGCGTGAGTAATGATCCGTTTTTACAATTTGTGTAAAGCCCATGGCCAGGTAAAATTGATTTGCTTTTTCGATGTCACAGACAGGTAAAGTGATTTGATTAAGGTTCATAGTCGTTACCTAAATATTGAGTTAGATAACGACTTTAAAACCTTAACTTAACTTGAGGTCAATTAGTAATTTGTATCTTGATATTAAGAAGCTTGATAGCGATTTGCTTGTTTGATGCTAGCAAAATCGTTAAAGCGAACACCGTGTTTTTTCATTACCTCAAGTACTTTCTTGCTGATCATTTGGCGTAAATAAAACGGTTGATTCGGCACAAAATGGTGGATCGTATGGGTATGGCCAAAGTTAAAACAAAACAAGTTAAACGGTGCGAACAAGCGACTCGTTAAAACATGCGTTTGCTCCAGCATGTTATTAACGCCGCCATAGTAATGCATTGATGAAGTCACAAAATTTAATGAACTTGAACGCACAATATTAGGCACAATCAACACCACCATTAAAAACTCAAACACCGCCATAATGTCCAGCAACAACGCCGGCGAATTAGCCGCAAGTGGGGTAAATAAATCAACTAAATGGAACACAATTACGCTATATAAAATAGCAAAGTACGCTGTGGTAACCGGAAACCCTGCGTTAAATACCTTAAAAAAGCTAAACCCTTTGATTTCCTTACTAAAACGTTTAGCGTTAATCAACAAGCCGAGTAAGCCATCAACAATTACCAACGCCCGTAACAATGGCTTTTTAATGCCATTACCCACTAAGCGCTCTTCTAAGTCTTGCTCAGTACCCGACACTTTATGATGATGTAAATGCATTTTACGGCGATACCATGGGCTAATAGTATTTGGGCGCATTAGCCACACTGTTAGCATCATAAAGTTATGTAGAAAAGGCTGGTTACTAAAATACTGTTTATGGATCAGGTCGTGTTCAAGCTCGTGGGAAATTGACGCAGCAATAGCAGCTAAAATAATACATAACCACGCGGGGATAATAGCAAAGTAATAAAGCGCACCAACCCCAATTAACGCACTGAGTGATAATAATAAAATAGCCATCCCGATAGTATTTTGATGGGCTAATAACGGGTGCTTTTGACGAAGCTTAGCTTCTTCAGCTTTAATAGCCTTAACAATGGCTTGAATATTTTCCTTAGCACTTAACGTGGTCATAAATAGCAACTGATAATCAAAGTTGCGCAAATGATACCCGAATAAATAAAAAGCTGCTAGAGCAACGAGCAACGAGCAACGAGCAACGAAAAAATAAAAGTGCCGTTAATTTAAGTCAAGCATGTTTTTTAATATAACTACAATTGGTTAAGTTAGCCGTAGCTAAGTCGACTTAAATTAAAATAGCAGTCTTTTGACCTGTAAGAATTATTATGGCGACAGAGTGTCATGAACGGACGTTGCCGATCCTAATTGCTTGTTATTAGCATTTTAATCACCGCTACCTGTGATATTTGAACTGCTACTTGAGCCACCACCTAAAGGCTTTGATAAACGAGGAGGAACATCTTGTGACCTGTGAAATAACCATAATCCAATAGCAGCAAATATTGGAATTAACCAAACAAGAATAATTTGAGCTGCTTTTTGAAAAACCTCTAAATCATCTCTCTTTGCCAAGTAAATAGATACAACTAAATTTAATAGAGCTACTACTGCTAAAATAATGAACCAGTACTTGATTTCCACTTTGCCCCCTTGGCTTATAACGAGCCTGCAAAATAACTCGTTTTTAATTTATTTTTATTGATGCATTAACCATAGCCGAGTTCCTATTTTGATTCAATTGACAACTGACTTTCACGTAAAAAATAAAAAGAGGGCTTGGTGTTGTTTTAATTGGCATTTTTGCAGGTGTTTGAGTGGCTTATTTTAGGTGGTAAGTGCCTAGCCTTATCAGTACATCGTGATTACAGGAGGTGAACCGCCCACTGCACTTACTGTAAATAAAAAGCGCATATGGGTGATGTTGAAAGAGCTCAGGCTACCCGATTAGTGTAAGCTACATTTGCAACAAGAACTTACGTAAATCACGCTCTTGTCTCATTATGTGTAAAATAAAAACCTTATCATTGTCTATTTTGTAAAATATACGACAAGGATTAACTATCACTTCACGGTAATTCAGATTTGATAGTTCAATCGGTGTTTTCCCTGATTCAGGGAACTCTTCAAGGCGTTCAACTTTAGCAAAGATTTTCGCCACCAACTTTTTAGCTGACAGCAAGTTACTCAATGCAATATATTCAGCGATATCGTTTAGATCTTCCAGAGCAGGATTTGTCCAGATTATTTCAGCCATTTATTCATTTTCTCTTTAGCTTCAATATTAGACGTAGTTTCTCCTCTACTTATTGCCTGCTCGCCTTTAGCTAATGCCTCAAGGATTTGCATACGTTTTTGCATGAATTCGAAGTCATCAACATCAACAAGATACGCTGACGGTTGCCCATGTTCGGTGATTAATACGGGCTCTTTAGTTAAATGCAGTTCAGATAATATTTTCGTCGCTTGGCGTTTCAATGTTGTTACTAACTCTACTCTCATAATAACCTCCATAAAAATGTATCACTATAGTAGCACTGAGTAAGCAATTTTGGAAACACAGCTAACGAGCATGTAGATTAAAATTAGACGAAACTAGACTGACATATTCGATTGATGAAACCAGCCCTCTTGAGTAGTGCCATGATGAAGTTAACCGATGAATGTCTCGGCTCTGGCATACTGCTTTGCTCTACCTTCTAAATCCATTTGGTCGTAGTGCCCCAGCGACCCCAAAAGGATATGGGGAAAAACCTGGCTGCTATAAAAGCGCCTCTATATGTGTTTGCCGTAAGCTACTTGCTTAACAGCCGCATCGACAGACGAAGTAAACGAATTTGTTTATCGAATTAGAGTTGATTTAGAATTGACCGTCACTGTATAAAAACGGTCAAAGAAAATACTAGTGCCTATTGAATGAGTTAAGGCTCATATGTGTTAGGTGTTTTTATTACCTGAGTCGGGTGTGTCATTGCAAAGAGCGCATTCTACACCTTTACGGGATTGATAGATTCTTGAACCAATAAATACCGATGTTGTTATAAATGACCATGTAACTGCAAATATAATAGAGTCTTCGATAGTGTGCTGCTTAAGTAATTGAACAATAAAAAGTAAAATTAACACTCCGATAAAAACTTTAAGCGCCCTCATAATCCAGAATTTATAACCCATATGACCTCCAAGTATAATGAACACCTAATAACGGAGTTTTTCAAGTTAGTTGTCGCCTCAAGTTAAATTTTATGCCGCCCGCATTTCTTCTTTTTTCTCAGGATTCAAATTTACTTCGTTTATCATTGACCAATCTCGTGACTTTCCTGACC
>NZ_JACJEY010000087.1:0-11541 GCF_014164295.1 Pseudoalteromonas sp. SG43-7 | reverse complement strand
AATTAAGGGGGAAAGTTATAGGATCAAAGAAAAGAAACAAGCCGGATTAATGGAAAACCTTAATAAATAGTGGATCATTATTCAAATGGTGGAGTGGATCACTTTTCGGTTGTTGTTGACACTTAAAATCGAAGTACTAAAAATTGAATAAGAATACCGTCATTTTAATGTAATTGGTTAGTCATTAGCAGTTAAATAATGCATGCAAAAAACCAACAGCAAAGATAAAAATTTAAAGTTTACTTATTGGCTCAAAAAAGAATAAACATTATTCAGTTTTATCCTTGAACTCGCACAAATCTTCAATAATACAACTGCCACATTTTGGTTTGCGGGCTGTACAAACATAACGACCATGTAAAATAAGCCAGTGATGTACATCTACTTTAAACTCTGCTGGAACAACTTTTAATAGCTTTTTTTCTACTTCAACAACGTTCTTACCCATAGCAAATTTAGTGCGGTTTGATACGCGGTCTATGTGGGTATCTACCGCGATGGTAGGCCAACCGAATGATAATTATCGTAGATAGGCATTAAGACTTACATACGTATTCATGTTAATAGTTTGTTGAAAATAATTTCACTACATCGCATATTGTTAAAACTTAATCGTTTAAGGGGCTTTATAAATGAAAAACCTTTCAATAATATTACTATTTTTAGGGCTGTGTGCCTGCACTAATATAAGTAAAAAAACTAAGACAACAAATATTTCCTCTAATTATGTTCCACAAGAATATGTGAAGTTAACGCATCCTCAGTGGAGTAAGAACGCAAGTTTTTATCAAATTAATACGCGACAGTTCACACCTGAAGGAACATTTGCAGCCGCTGAGCATCAACTACCACGATTAAAAGAACTTGGCGTCGATATTCTTTGGTTAATGCCGATTCATCCGATTGGCGAAGAAAACAGAAAAGGGTCGCTGGGTAGCCCTTATTCAGTAAAAGATTACTACGGTGTTAATCCTGAGTTTGGTACCTTAGATGACTTAAAAAGCTTTGTTAACGCTGCTCACGAATTAGGTATGTACGTTATTCTAGATTGGGTAGCAAATCATAGTGCTTGGGATAATGAATTAAGACATAAGCATCCAAATTGGTATACAAAAAATTCGCAAGGTAATTTTCAACCTACGCCGTGGTGGGATTGGTCAGACATAATCGACTTTGATTATAACGTACCAGAAATGCGTGAATACATGACTGATGCAATGAAGTATTGGGTCAAAGAAGTAAATATTGATGGTTATCGATGTGATGTAGCTGGTTTTGTTCCTCTCGATTTTTGGGAAAACGTTAGGGCGGAGCTAGACGCGATCAAGCCCGTTTTTATGTTAGCTGAATGGGAAATGCGTGATTTACATGCTAAAGCTTTTGATGCTACTTATGCATGGTCTTGGCAGGAAGCTATTCATGATATTTTAAGTGGTCACGCTGATTTAAATAGATTGTTTGTATACTATTCATGGAATGAGGGAGCGTATCCGAAAAATAGCTATCGGATGACGTATGTTTCAAATCACGATGCTAATTCATGGGAAGGAACCGTGTTTGAGCGTTATGGTAGCGAAGAAAAAGTAGCGACAGCAATCGTATTGTCTATTGTCGGTGAAGGTATGCCATTAATTTATAATGGACTTGAAGCTGGGAATATTAAGCGGCTTGAGTTTTTTGAAAAAGATCCTATCGAATGGAAAGAACATAAATTTAAGCCATTGATTCAGAAGCTCTTAGCTTTGCAGAAACAAAATAGTGCGTTGTGGCATGGTAAATATGGCGCGACAATGGAGCGTATTTATAATACTAATCCGACAGAGGTGTTTAGTTTTATCCGCGAAAATACCAAAGATAAAGTGTTTGTTGTGATTAATTTTTCTGATAAAGAGCAAGATATTCAATTTATGGGTCCACAAACAGCTGGAGTATATACAGAGCTATTTAGCAAACAAAAGGCAACGCTTACTGAAGACGCAAGCCTTAAGTTGGCGCCTTGGGAGTATAGAGTTTATGTCCGGTAATGTTTAAAGGTTAAGCGTTTATTTGAGGTTTTCAAATTAAGATAATCATACGTAGGGCACATATCGTATGATTATCTTAATATTTCAATTAAAAATTAGTTACTCAGTCTTTTCTTTAAACTCACATAAATCTTCAATTATACAGCTGCCACACTTTGGCTTACGCGCCACACAGGTATAACGTCCATGTAAAATGAGCCAGTGATGTACATCTACTTTAAACTCTGCTGGTACAACTTTTAATAGCTTTTTTTCTACTTCAACAACGTTCTTACCCATAGCAAATTTAGTGCGGTTTGATACGCGGTCTATGTGGGTATCTACCGCGATTGTCGGCCAGCCGAAGGCGGTGTTGAGTACCACATTGGCAGTTTTACGGCCAACGCCGGGTAGGGCTTCTAGGGCTTCACGATTCTCAGGCACTTCGCTGTTGTGCTTATCAACTAAAATTTGGCACATTTTGTACACATTGGCAGCTTTAGAATTAAACAAACCGATGGTTTTAATGTAATCGCGAAGTTTATCGTGGCCTAAATCTAAAATTGCTTGCGGCGTATTGGCGACGGGAAAGAGCTTACGGGTGGCTTTATTTACCCCAACGTCAGTTGCTTGTGCTGATAGCGTTACCGCAACTAACAGTTCAAACGGGCTTGAATATTCAAGCTCGGTTTCTGGATGTGGGTTTTGCTCGCGCAAGCGAGAGAGTATTTCGTATCGTTTTTCTTTATTCATGCAACTTAAACGCACAGTAAATACTGTGCGCTTCCCCTTAAGTTAAACTGGTGACCCTTGCTCGTGGGCCTTTTTCGGCCACTGGTGGTGCTACTTGTTTTGCTTTTATTTGCGCATCAATGACATTTTTAGCAGCAATCAGTAAGCCCAAACCTAAAAATGCACCGGGTGGTAAAATAGCGAGCAAAAATTGATTATCAAAACTAAATACTTCAATGCGTAAAACCGATGCCCATGGGCCCAGTAGTAAATCGGCGCCATCAAATAAGGTACCTTGGCCGATCAACTCACGCATTGCGCCAAGCACAACCAGTACTACCATAAAGCCAGAGCCCATCATTAAACCGTCAAACGCTGATAAATGAATCGGATTCTTAGAGGCATACGCTTCAGCGCGGCCGATAATAGCGCAGTTAGTAACTATCAGTGGAATAAATATTCCTAGCGATTGATATAAGCCAAACGTATAGGCATTCATTAATAGCTGCACTATGGTTACAAAGCCTGCGATAAACATCACAAATACAGGAATGCGGATATCTTTTGGCACGAAATTACGCACCGCAGAAATTGTGACGTTCGAGCCAACTAATACCAGCAGAGTGGCTAAACCGAGGCCCATCGCATTGGTTATCGTTGATGTGACGGCCAGTAGTGGGCACAAACCGAGTAATTGCACGAGGGCAGGGTTGTTTTTCCACATTCCTTCGTTAAACAGTTCTTTTAATTGGCTCATGGCTCACCTACTTGGCATGCGTTATCAGCACTAAATACCGCATCGAAATTGTTTTTTGAGAATAACACAGCGTGTTTTACTGAGCCAACCACGGCACGTGGTGTAATGGTAGCGCCAGTGAATTGATCAAAGTCTCCGCCATCTTTTTTTACTGCCCAGCGAGTATCGTCGTCATCAAGTACAGTTTTATCTTTAAATGAAGTGATCCAAAGAGATTTTTTCAATTCTACTTTATCACCAAGACCAGGCGTTTCTTCGTGTTTAGTAACACGTACTCCGGCAACGTCCCCGTTTGCAAATACGGCAGTTAATAAACTTATATCGCCGCTATAACCTTTTGGCGTCACGTGGCGCATTACTAAAGCAACAGGTTGGCCACCCTTGCGAGCACGATAAACGGTTTGTGGTTTATTACCAAGTAGTGGATCATCAATGATGGCACAATCTTGATAAAGAGTATTATCGTAAAAATCAGGGGCGAGTACATCTTGCAGCTGTAATGAAAGTTGTTTGCGCTCTTGCTCTGCAATACTGTCAGCCGTGAGGTTATGGATAATACCAACAGCGCCGGTAGTGAGCAGGGCAAACAGGGCTAAAATAGCGCCATTTTTTGTCATTGATGAAATAATCATTTATTCACCCCATGGCCATAAGTACGTGGTTGAGTGTAATAGTCTATCAGTGGAACGGCCATATTGAGTAGTAACACAGCAAACGCCATGGCATCTGGGTAACCGCCAAAAGTACGAATCAAATAAACTAATAAACCAATCAATGCGCCGTAAATTAACCGGCCGCGATTAGTGGTAGCTGCCGAAACCGGATCCGTGGCTATGAAAAAGGCCCCTAACATGGTTGCGCCACTAAATAAATGAAATACCATACCAGGCTCAGTACCAGGTGCTGCGATATAACCAATTGCGCTGCACACAGCAATTGATGCAATTACACCAACTGGGATATGCCAATTTATAACTTTGGCTTTAATAAGGTATAAGCCACCGATTAAAAAGCCAAGATTTACCCAGCCCCAACCTTGTCCTAACCAACTATTAAAAATAGCGGCTTGCATGCTTTCAGATACGGTTAAACCATGAGCGATATCAGTCTTGATGGTATCCAAAGGTGTGGCCATTGTTACGCCATCAACCCCAACTCTAAGTTGATCAACACTAAAACCTGCACTGGTAAAGCCATTAAAAATAACGCTAAGCTGTTGAGTAAGACTAATTGGGTTTGCCAGTAAGTCACTAACTGGCATCCAAGTGGTCATTTGCACAGGGAACGAAATAAGCAATAACACGTATGCAGCCATGGCAGGGTTAAATAAATTGAAACCAAGGCCACCATAGAGCTGTTTAACAATGACGATGGCAAAAAAGCTACCGATCACAATAACCCACCATGGGGCGAGTGGCGGAATACTTAATGCTAATAAGACCGCAGTAAGCCATGCACTGCCATCTCCAAGCGCAGGCCATACAGGGCGCTTGCGAATAAGCATAATAATGGCTTCACTGATACTAACCGTGACTAACGCTAAAATTAGCTGGATCAATACACCCGTACCAAAAAAATACAGTTGTGCGATAAGTCCAGGAATACAGGCTAAGATCACTGTTTGCATCAACCTGCTAAGTGATTTATGACTGTGGCTATGCGGCGAACTGGCCATAGTTAGCTTCATTACTTATCACTTCCTTCTTGTTGTAATTTTTTAGCCTTTGCACGGGCAATCGCTGCGGCAACAGCGGCCTTTTTCTTATCTTGTGCGGTCTGTTCTGGTTTATCTTCAGCGATTTCAGCTTCGTTTATCGCTGTAGCCGAAGTTTCATTTTCAGCATCGTCGTTTTCTACGCTTGCTGCTTGTTCAGCTTTTGCAGCCTTTTTCGCTTTCGCGCGGGCAATGGCGGCAGCGACAGCGGCTTTTTTATCATCGGCAGGTAAGGCTGTAGCGACTTCACTTTCAGAATTGTCGTTTTCTACGCTTGCTGCTTGTGCAGCCTTTTTCGCTTTCGCGCGGGCAATGGCGGCAGCGACAGCGGCTTTTTTATCATCGGCAGGTGAGGCTGTAGTAATTTCACTTTCAGAGCTGTCGTTTTCTACGCTTGCTGCTTGTGCTGCCTTTTTCGCTTTTGCACGAGCAATAGCAGCAGCGACAGCGGCTTTTTTATCATCGGCAGGTGAGGTTGAAGTAACTTCACTTTCAGAACTGTCGTTTTCTACGCTTGCTGCTGGCTCAGCCTGTGCTGCCTTTTTCGCTTTTGCACGGGCAATTGCAGCAGCGACAGCGGCTTTTTTATCATCGGCAGGTGAGGCTGTAGCGACTTCACTTTCAGAGTTGTCGTTTTCTACGCTTGCTGCTGGTTCAGCCTGTGCTGCCTTTTTTGCTTTAGCACGAGCAATTGCAGCGGCTACAGCGGCTTTTTTATCATCAGTAGGTGCAGCAGTCGTGTTATCGCTTTCATCTTCTGATGCCGCCGCTTTTTTCGCTTTAGCGCGGGCAATCGCAGCGGCCACGGCTGACTTTTTATCATCCGGATCAGCAGCTGTACTGCTTGCGGCTTTTTGCTCTTTGTATTTGCGAGCTTGCTCTTTGCGCGCTGCGCGCTCTAATGCTACGTCACTGTTATCTGGTTCAAGCGTTGCTTCTTGATTTTGTTTTTTAGCTTTGGCGCGAGCAATTGCAGCGGCCACAGCTGATTTGTCGTCATCTTTTGCTGGTTTGTTTTTAACGCGTGCTAGAGCATCGGCAATTTTTTGTTTTTCGTCAGCCGATTTTTCAGCAGCTGGTTTGCGTTTATGGCGATTTTGTCGTGCTTCTTGCTCCCGCTCTAGGCGTTGTTTTCGAAGTTCAAAGCGCTCTTTCGCACGTTCAGCTTTAACTTGCTCAGCTTGCTGTTCTTTTATTTCAACTTTAGCCACACGGTAATACTGCACCAGCGGAATTTCACTTGGGCACACATACGCGCAAGCACCGCATTCAATACAATCAAACAGGTTATGCTCTTTCAGTTTGTCGTATTCTTTTGATTTAGCAAACCATTGTAATTGCTGAGGCAACAGTGAAGCAGGGCAGGCATCAGCACAAGCACTACAACGAATACAGGCTTTTTCAGGGCCGGGCTCTGCCAGCTCATCATGATCTGGGGCTAAAATACAGTTAGTGGTTTTTACCACGCCGATACGCACCGTTGGCAAAGTAAAGCCCATCATAGGGCCGCCCATTACAACGCGTTGCTGTGGCACTGGTGAAAAGCCTTGGCAATCAAGTAGATGTTTTATTTCAGTGCCTAATAAAGCCCATACATTACCCGGATTATGAATTGTATTACCTGTTACCGTAATAACACGTTCAATTAGTGGCTTACCTTCATAGACAGCTTGATGAACAGCAAATAAAGTGCCGACGTTTTGTACTAACACACCGATATCTGCTGGAATTCCCCCACTAGGGACTTCTTTATTGGTAAGTAGCTTAATTAATTGCTTTTCACCACCAGAAGGATAAACAGTAGGAACTGTTTGAATGATTATTTTGTCATTATACTCAGCCGCTGCCTGCATGGCTGCGATGGCCTCTGGTTTGTTATCTTCTATACCAACGATAGTAAGTGTTGGTGTAAGCAATTGCTGCATGATCTCTATGCCAGCAATAATGCCTGCAGCATGCTCACGCATTAGTACATCATCAGCAGTAATATAGGGCTCACATTCCACTGCATTAACAATAAAATACTCAATTGCTTTGCGACTATCTGCTTTAATATAAGTTGGGAATCCTGCACCGCCCATACCGGCAATACCACGGTCATGAATAATATCGATAAGTTGCTCGTGAGAAAGCTGGCTTGGTGTTGTCACCGGTGCTAACGCACACCAGCTATCTTGGCCATCGGGCTCAATAATTACACACAATTCAGGCAATGCCGATGGATGCGCAGACGGCATTTGGCAAATATCAGTAATAGTACCAGAAGTCGGGGCGTGTATTGGCACCGACCAATTCGCAACAGGCTTTGTAAGTGCTTGCCCTTTAAGTACCTGTTGGCCTTTTTCGACGATCAGTTGACCGTTAGCACCAATATGTTGTTTTAATGGCACAACGAGTTTGTCAGGCAAAGGTAAACGGGCGATTGCTTGACTGTTGGAAATTGTTTTTTGTCCCGGTGGATGAATGCCACCTGGAAACGGCCACACTTTACCTTGTTTTATCTGTGCGATTAGCTTTTCCATAGGGAGCCCTTAATCAATCTGTGTTACTGGGATTGCATCTAGTTGCCATTTCCACGTTTGCTTAGTGGTTTCTACAGGCAGCATATCAATACAGTCAACAGGACAAGGTTCAACACATAAGTCACAACCCGTACATTCATCAATTAAAACAGTATGCATTTGGCGCGTGGCACCAACAATGGCATCGACAGGACAAGCTTGAATACATTTGGTACAACCAATACATTCATCTTCACGTATATAGGCAACGGTTTTTATCGGTTCAGCTTGTTCGCCACCGGCAAGGGGTTTAGCTTCAACACCCATTAAGTCAGCTAATTTTTTTACTGTCGCATCGCCACCTGGTGGACATTTATTAATCTCATCGCCATTGGCGATGGCTTCTGCATAAGGGCGACAACCCGGATAGCCACACTGGCCGCACTGTGTTTGCGGTAATATAGTATCGATCTGTTCAACAATCGGATTACTTTGCACTCGATAGCGCACAGCAGCAAATCCTAAGATCAAACCAAAAATGAGTGCTAGGGTTCCCAGCGCAATCAAGGCATAAAACAAGGTCATGTTAAAACTTCACTAATCCTGTAAAGCCCATAAAGGCCATCGACATTAAGCCTGCGGTGATCATCGCAATCGATGCGCCTTTAAAGGGGGTAGGTACGTCAGCAGCGGTTAAGCGTTCACGAAGAGCTGCAAATAAAACCAGTACCATAGAAAAACCAACAGCAGCGCCAAAGCCATATACTGCAGATTGTAAAAACGTATGATCCTCTTTGACATTTAGTAACGCAACACCTAAGACCGCACAGTTTGTGGTGATCAAAGGTAAAAATATACCGAGTAAGCGATACAGCGTTGGGCTGGTTTTTCTGACTACCATTTCGGTAAACTGAACCACCACCGCAATCACTAAAATAAAGCTTAGAGTACGTAAATACGTGATATCAAGTGGGATCAAAATATATTGATTAACTAGATAGCTTGTTACAGAGGCAAGTGTTAACACAAAAGTGGTCGCAAGTGACATGCCTATAGCTGTATCCAGTTTGCCAGATACCCCCATAAACGGGCATAGACCTAAAAATTGTACTAACACAAAGTTATTAACCAGTACTGTGCCGATCAACAGCAATACATATTCTGTCATGTTCGCCTCAAGCTATAATAAACGCCGACATTATCCTTTTTTATTGGCTGTTTAACAACACGTAGAAGGTAAATAAACGGCTCATTTAATAATGATAGTGAATTGCATTTAGAAATTTATAGCATGATAAATAAAGATTAACTGTTCATTAACCTAGTTACTGACATTTGGAATGATAAAGCAGATCAGGGGAGGGGGAAATAAACTACTAGAAAACTAAAAAGGTGCTCAAAGCACCCTTTAGATTGATTAAATATCTTTTGGCTTTTCGATGTAATAACCTTGCACACCATCAAGACATAAAGTTTCAATAATGTGTTTTTCTTCTTGGCTTTCAACACCCTCAGCAAAAACACTAACACCAATTCGATGCGCGAGGTCGACCATTAAACGCATAAAGTATTGGTTATTTTTATCTTCTTCAAGGCCGCGAGTATAGCTTGCATCCATTTTGATAAAGTCAGGTTTTAAATCGCGGAAAAACTTAAACGAGGTTAAACCAACACCAAATCGTTCTACCGTGATCCGAGCACCAACACGGTGGATCATATCTATAAAGCGTTTACTGGCTTTAATATTTTGCTGTAAGCCAAATTCACTCACTTCGAATACCAGTTTTGAGGCAATATTTGTGTCTTTTAATAAACGTCGCTCTAGCCAAATTACGAACTGATCATTGTGTGCGCTTGATGCGGTAACATTCAAACCAAAGAATTTTTCAGAGAAATTACGGCTCTTAATTTTTTCCAGTGATGAATTAATGATTAACTGATCAATTTCCATCGCCATATCAAGCTTTTCAGCCATGGCTAAAAATGAAGCGGTTGGCAATACTTGGTTTTCTGTTGTTTTAAAGCGTACTTGAATTTCAGCGTAGGCCTTCATGCTTTTACCAATTGGCATAATGTTTTGCATTACCAAATGTACACGCTCAGCTTCAATGACTTCATTAATCACTTTACGCCAGTTTTGATTGCCAAATCCTGCACTTACATTATTAACTAAATCAGTTTCGCGTTGTATATGCCAGGCGTTAGCTTGTTTTGATTGGGCCATGCTCATAGCATTGTCTACTATCGAAAGTAGCTCACCTAAGGGTTTGCCTTTTTCATAAGCGACGATCCCAGTATTTGCTACTGAGCTTAATTCTTGGTTTTGCTGATATTGAGTAAATCGAGATTGTAAGTTATCACCAAAACGTTCAGATTCCTTTAGAGGAGTGTTAGGCAGCACAATCGCGAAATCTGAGCTATTCAAACGAAAAACTTTACTGCCTGTATATGTGCCGCTGATATGTTTAATAATATCAGCCACAGCTTTGACATACTCGTCACCTTTTTGGTAACCACGAGTTTGGTTGATTGCTTGTAATTCACTACAACGAACCATTGCCAAAGAGCCAAAGGTGCTTTTTTCACTGCTTTCAATGTACTTCTCATAATATTCAACAAACATATTACGGTTGCCAAGTTCAGTAACTACATCTTTATAAGCTTCTTGCTTGATAGAATGTGCGGCATTTTGAATATCATCATGCTTACTTTGTAAAAAGTGCGACAGGCGATTAAAGCTCGGCACTAGGTCAACGCCCAGTTGTTTTATTTTGCTGCTATTAATTGCTGTTTCAAGACCGTTGTTGACTTGATTTTGATTGATATAAACATCAATTATCTCAGCCACTGTCATGCTTATATTTCTATTTAGCTTACTAAACATGGTTTTCATAAACACAATGGGAATAATTGCCATTAAACCTGACACTAAAATAACAATAAACATCGCTTGTTGGAGTATCAACCCAAGGTTATTGGCATTAATAGTAAATTCAACTTTGATATCAGACGCTTGATTAACAGCAAATTGAGGACGGATAGAGTTAAAGCTGGTGTTAACTAATTGCGCAATGGCTGGTAATGAAGTAGGGGATGTAATATTTATGAGTTCTTTACCTTGCTGATCACGCAAAATAAATGAAGAAAAAGTATTACCATCAGCAAGCACTTGCTGAAGTTTATCTGGTGTTATTTCAGCAATAGAATGCTTGCTAATATAATTGTTTACCACTGATTGCGTTTTGTACTGCGCATCGCTAACTGCGTTATCAAACGCTGACGCAACAAAATAGCCACCAATACTTGCAAACAACAGCCAAGATATTAATTGAATAAATATGAGTTTTTTGAAACCAGCCATGTCTTATTCTTTTTAGTAGATCAAAGGGAAGGAATCAGATCCTTGATTAATCAAATTATTTTACACTTATTAAATGTGTATTAAAAAGAAATATTTTGATTGTAGTAGAGTAGTGGAATTGTTTAGGAAAGTCTAATTGATTCTTTAAGTTGGCTCCCCCTCCCCGACTCGAACGGGGGACCTGCGGATTAACAGTCCGTCGCTCTAACCAACTGAGCTAAGGGGGAACTACAATACTTAAATTTTATATGATTTGGCTCCCCCTCCCCGACTCGAACGGGGGACCTGCGGATTAACAGTCCGTCGCTCTAACCAACTGAGCTAAGGGGGAACAATAATCATATTACATAAACTTGGCTCCCCCTCCCCGACTCGAACGGGGGACCTGCGGATTAACAGTCCGTCGCTCTAACCAACTGAGCTAAGGGGGAATCGTTTATGGCTGAAAAGACTGGCTCCCCCTCCCCGACTCG
>NZ_JACJEY010000086.1:0-11666 GCF_014164295.1 Pseudoalteromonas sp. SG43-7 | reverse complement strand
GAAAGTTAAGCTTGGCTGTTAGAACTCAATCTGTACGAGTGCCCACACAGATGATTGCTTTATATTGTTAAAGAACGTTGCGGTTAAAGTTAAACTTCATCTCGCTAGGGCTGCGCATATTACGCCTTCCTATTTTTTTGTCAACACTTAATTTTTAGTTTCTTTTAAAAGATTTCAAAGCTAAGTTTTACTCGACTTACTTACCGTTTGTTCAGCGCTTTTCATTGCTGCCTGCCGGGTCAGTGGATGCGCATTATAGGGATATTCTTGAGGCCGTCAACGCTTTATTTCAGTTTTATTAAATTAATTAACTATTTGCTCAAAAGGCATACAAACAAGGCATTACAGCGTTATTTTCGCTTAAATTTTCAGCTATGAGAGCAACCAAGCTGCGCATACAGACCTGATCCATCTCATAGCTAAATAGCAATTATTAAACTGTTGCACTGTTATCTTTTTTAATTGGATTAAATGCGGCTATCGGATTGATTAATTTTCCTTCAAATTTAAGATTTTTTGCCGGATCTGCCAAATCTATCATTTGCTGATTATTACTTAACTGTAATCGGTTTAAACACGACAAGGTAAAATCAGCACTAAATAGATCGTACTTGATAAACTTATCTTTTAGTTCTGGGTGTGATTGTTGATAGCTAATTACACACTCTGCAACTTGTTGCCAAAAGTCTCGTTCTGAATAGTCGTTTTGCTGATCAAGGATATCAGCCACGAACCTAAAGAAACAATCAAACACATCTGTAAAAATTGACAGCACTTTTAATTCATCGGGCACATCCACAGTTAAGCGTTGAATATTATCCGCCAGTACTAAATCTTTATTAAGAATAGCTATCTCCTCGGCAATATCTTTCATTATTGCTTTGGCTGGAATGTTGTTCTCAAGTAACAGGATCAAGTTTTCACCATGAGGCATAAAGACTAAGTCATGGGAGTAGAAACAATGAAGGAGTGGATCTAAGTATGCTTTTAGATATTTAGCAATCCATATATGAGTACCTATCTTGGCTGATTTTATCAAAGCAGGTAATAACGCTTGTCCTTGATTATCTATATGCAGCAGCGACGCCATGGTCATTAAGCGCTGATTACTCTTTATCTTTGGCATTGGGCTTTCACGCCAAAGTGCAGAAAGCATTTTTCGATATGGACTGTATTGATCGGTTGCTGCTTCTAGAGCGTGATTATAATAACCAATTGCTGCAACCTCACGCAGAATTGTAAAACCGGATTCAGCTAAGTACGGATCCTGTGATACTACTTGTGCTACCCAATCGTTAATTGCGGGAGTTGCACTCATATAATAAGGCGATAAACCACGCATGAATCCCATATTCAAAATTGACAGTGCGGTCTTTACATAGCGTTTATGCGGATGTGTTTTATTGAAAAAAGTACGAATAGACTGCTGCGGCTGATATTCATCTTCACTGTATCCTAAGCAAACCAAATGCTGATCAGCAATATCGTTAGAGAATAACGACGCGAGTTTATTAAACCACTGCCAAGGATGAACGGGGAAAAAGAAGTAATCGTCACTATTTACTCCACGCGCTAATAGCTTTTGCTTAAATGACTCTATGGTGTGCGTCGATAGCTCTTGCGTTATGAGTGTTTGATAATCTAAATCATCGGTGGTCGAAAACACCACTCTATCTTTATGCGCACCTAGCCAAACCAGCTGTAAGTGCGCGCAAGTCTCTGGTGCGTATTGGCGATAATCATTGGTATCAAATCCTATTCGACCATTGTTTGCTATAAAGCAAGGATGACCTTCCGTCATCGCACTCTCTACCTGTTGAAAATCCGCAGTGGTGAGTTGCTCGGCAGTCAATGCTGGCAGCTGATGCTTATAAGCACTGCCATATAAAGTACTGGCTATTTCTTCTAAATAAGTAGGCAGCATAGCTTGGCTGATACCTAAACTATGTTGTAACTCACAAATAAAGGCGATTGAATCGAGCTCGGCTACTTGGTTATCTATTTGTTTTTCAATTGAGTCTGCTGCTATATGCCAGTGATTCAAATACCCCAGCTTGGCTTTAAAGCGATAAACAATGGTTTCTTTGTCTGTACTGAGCTCAAAATATTGCCAATCTGCATCTTCATTGGTCAATTGCGGTTTTATCAGCCGCTCATGAGCAAACTCACTCAAAGCTTTGCGAACATGTAACCTATTTACATGCCGCCATAGCTGTGGCGTTAAATGACTGACGGCTTGCTCTGGGCTCAGCGGAATGTGCTTCATAGTATTATCCTTATTTAATGCGTGATAAAAGTTATCACGCGTGCAAAATGCGAGATGTGCGGTTTTATGAGTTAACCTAACCGCAGATTGATAACGAAAGCCGGCTTTAGTATTCAAACAATGAATTTTGTTATTGCGAATATCGGGTTCAACAATAACGCGCTGATTTTTGTCATTAGCAAAAATGAAATTCATCACCAGTTGAAACACCGACCAAGTAAAGCCATGCACCTTGTTATTGCTTTGGGCAATCAGAATGTGCATGCCAATATCACCTGCTTTGACGGGGTAATGATTACCTATTTCATCTAATAGAGGGTCATATAACTCAACTAAAAAACACGCGCTATTGTTTGCGTAGCCGATATAAATATCACTATGTGCTAACAGGCTTTGATATTCTTGCTGTAACTGCTCAATAGTAAATTCCTGCATGCCCCAAAACTGCGCATGAGGCTGAGTAACCCACTGGTGAATTAACGCGAGATCTTGTGCTAGGCTAAATGGCCTTAAGCTAAGCTCTGCGATATTAGTAAACTGCTGACAAAAAACAGCTGCTGTAATGGACATTATTGAGCCCTCGTGGTGGATGCCAGATTGGCGCAAGGAGTATGGCGTCGACTTTGCTTGCTCAGTAGCCATAAACAACAAGCGGATATAGCGAGCCCACCAGCGGCGACCCAAAAAGGTATTACTAAACCAGAGCTTTTAACCAGCAAACCCGCGCAGTAAGAAGCTAAAAGTACACCTAAGCTTTGGCAAAAACTGACTTTACTAAAATCTTCAGCGTACTTGTCTGGCGTACTCACTTGGTAAAGCAGCAGATCAAGACGCACAATAATAATGAATAGCGATAGACCGAACAGGCAGCGTCCTGCGATCACTACTAAGTAAAGAGGGCTGGCTTGTAATGCAACGCCTGTAATGATCAACATAAAGACAACTAATAAGTTGATGGGGTTGCGATTTGTGTGCTGCCGCCAATGATTAAAGCACAGCGCAAGCAATGCCATAAAAGCAGGGATAGAAAACACAACACTCGCTAGGACGATACTGGTGGTGTCGCTAATACTTTGCCAATATGCCGCAAAAAAAGGCCGGATCAAAAAAGCACTAAAGTAAAAGCACAACATAACAATGCCAAGTTGATATACAGGCCAACAACTTGATGAAGTGATTGATGTTTTTGCTACTGGAGGCGACTGATTTTTACTAGGCGCTAATCTTATGAGATAGGCGCACACAAAAACCTGAGTAAAATCGCTTAGAGCCATTATTAAAAATGCGGCTTTGCCAGGAAGAGCCGACAACACAAAGCCACCAGCAAGTGCGCCAAGTATGGCGCCAAAGTGCACCACAACACTAAGCATTGCAATCGTCGCAACGTGATTTTTTTTCGCTTCCAAGCTCATTAAGTATGGATAAACCAGTAAATAGCTGGCTTTAAAAGCAAACATAGCCATGGAGGAAAACCAAAACCAATTTAAGTCGCTAGCAAAAAAGCTACTGACACTAAATACACCCGCAGCAATTTGGCTATAAACCAATAAAGGTAGCACATTAATGTATTTACTAATGAAGGCCCAAATAGGAAAACATACCATGACAACAAAGCAGCTGCCAGCAATGTAAGTGCCAACATAGGCAGGGTCACTTATATTAAATACCGCACTAAAGAAAGTAGGATAAAACGGCAATAACATTGAATCACTGAGCACTGCAAATACCGTTACCGCGATCAACAAAACTTTAAACTGCTTACTCATGCGCGAAACTGCTCTACTTCGTCGCTTAACTCATAATTGGGCGCAGCAAACTCCTGAAAAGCTATTTTACGTTCTATTGGATAATATTCATGCCCGGTGATCGCACGAATAATACAAGAGTTGCGATAACATGCCATGCCTAAATCAGGAGTCACAAAACCATGGGTGTGCTGCTCTGTATTTTGTACAAAAATACGTTGATGCTGCTTGTCTATTGAGTAATTACGAGCAACTTGATAAAGCCCCGCGTCGTCACTATCAATGCAATGACTGATCCCAGCTAAAAAGCTCGGTTGGTAAGACTGATAACCCGTTGCAAAAATAACGCTTTGGGTGTTTAGTGAATAACCTTGCTGCTGTTCAGTTTGCTCTAAGCTAAGTTCAAAACCCTGCTGGTGGCTCAGGTAGGTCATATCAATCAATGCCGAGTTTGTGTGCAAGCTTACTGGCAATTTAGCTGTTAGCCGTTTGCTATACAGCAAATCAAAAATATTGTTGATCAATTCGCTATTAATACCTTTATAGAGATTATGCTGACGACGATTTAACTGCTGGCGTTTTTGTTCTGGTAATTGATAAAAATAATCAACGTATTCTGGTGAGGTCATTTCTAACGTTAATTTAGTGTATTCGAGCGGGTAAAACCGTGAAGAACGAGTAAGCCAATTTAGTTGATAATTATGCTGATCAATCTCTTGTAATAAATCATAAAAAATCTCAGCGGCACTTTGCCCGCTACCAATAATGCTGATCGACTGTTTTTGCTGTAATTGACTTTTATTGGCTAAGTAGTTGCTAGAATGAATAACCCCCTCTTGCAACTTAAATGCTTGAGCACATTGAGGATGACGTGGCACCGGCCCGGTGCCTAACACTAAATGTTTAGCTAGATACACTTGTTCTGCTGTTTGTACTATATAAATATCTTCGTCTTGGCTGTACTCAACATGCTGAACCTCTGAATTAAAACGTATATTAGGCAGCTGCTTTGTTGCCCACTGGCAATACTGATTATATTCTTGGCGAAGTAAGAAAAAGTTTTCTCTAATATAAAAAGAATACAGTCGACCTTGCTGCTTTATATAGTTTAAAAAGCTATAAGGGCTAGTAGGGTCAGCAAGCGTTACCAAGTCAGACATAAAGGGGGTTTGTAAACTTACCTCAGGAAGCATCATGCCTGGATGCCAATTAAACTCAGCTTTTTTATCTAAAAAGAGGCTGCTGACTCCTTCAAGTGGCGCAGTTAAACATGCCAGACTTAAATTAAATGGCCCTAAACCAATACCAATAACATCATAAATGGACTTATCCATAGCTAACTTCCTCCAGTGCAAGACTTAAAGGAGCATGTTCGTTCGCTAAATCACTTGCTAAGTATTGATAACCATATTGCTTTATAAGCCTTACAACTTGCTGGATATCATTGATAGTGGTGGCACAGTTCAGTAAGGTGAACTTTAAATATTGTTTATCTGCTACCTTAGTTGCCGCGATCAACGCCTCACCTTGGCGAGATAACTGTTTACGAATATATTTATTTACGGCGTCCAATTCACTATCTGTAGCACCGCTATCGCCAACAAAACGAAATACCAGTGTACTTAACTGCGGCTGATGAATAATTTCAATATCTGCTTCAGAGGCTAATAACAAATAACCTTGTCGTGCTAAATGCATCACTTGTTCAAATGCTACACCTAAGTTTTGAGCTCCTACCGTACGCAGTGAAAACCACAACTTTAACGCATCAAAACGTCGTGTGGTTTGAATGCTCTTATTGCATAGATCTGGCGTTCCCGCTTGTTGCTGACTTAATGGGTTTAAATATTCGGCATGATAAGTAACAACTGATAGATGTTGCTTATCTTTTACAAAAAAAGCACTGCAGCTAACAGGCTGAAAAAATGACTTATGGTAATCAATAGTGACCGAATCTGCGCATTCAATACCCGCTAACTTGTGTTTATTATTGGGCGTTATTAATAAGCCCCCGCCATAAGCAGCATCAACATGAAGCCACGCACCACAGCGCTTAGCTATTTCAGCTATCTGCGTTAATGGATCGATACTACCAAAATCAGTTGTTCCAGCTGTTGCAACGATGGCCATAACGATATCGCCTTGTTGCTGACAGTCTTCGATTGCCTGATTTAAAGCGGTCATATCCATTCTAAAATATTCATCACACGGAACGCTTACAACAGCATCGTAACCAAGTCCTAAAATTGCGGCGGCTTTTTGAATACTAAAATGGCTAACTTTTGAGGTGAAAATTTTTAGTCGCCTAAAGTCGTGTGGTAAACCTTGCTGTTTATTAGTATGCCCTGCATATAACTGGCACTGAAAATCACGAGCTAACAACATCGCCATCAAATTAGATTGCGTACCACCACTGGTAAATACGCCATCAGCCTGCTCACCAAGCGCCAGTTTTGAGAGTGTCCAATCTACGATACTTTGTTCAATAAAAGTGGCACCACCACTTTGATCCCAGGTCTCTACAGCAGTATTAATCGAAGTAGCGAGCAATTCAGCAAGGATACTTTGATAAACAATCGGACAATTTAAATGCGCGAGATAGCGTGGATTATTAAAATAAACAGCATCTTTAAGATAAAGCTGAGCAACTTCTTCTAGTGCGTCCGGTATATCAAACAGCGGTTGATTAAGGTCAATACCAATAAATTTTTTAGCTAGCTCCTGCGGTAATATACCGCTAAATGGTTTTTGTTGTGTTGCGATTGTTTGCTCCAACAATTGCATAACCTGCTCAAGACCTATTTTAAAATTATCTATATTTTCCTTATTAAACATTGAATTAAGCATTGAACTTGCTTCATTAGTTGAAGCTTGCTGCTGTGAATCCGCCAGTAACACATTTAACTGAACCATGAGCACGATCACCTTTAATTGAAAACAATTGATAAATCTAAATGAGAATGTATACTAATCGCGTTTCCAATAAAGTGTCAATGGTTTAATTCTAGTAAAATTTAAGGAGTGATTGTGTTAAAAAAATCAATGTTTGGACTATCTGCAATATCATTATGTTTAATGAGTAACTATGGGTTTGCTGCAGAAAAGCCAGCCGCAGACGACATAGAAAGTATTGAAGTATATGGAAAAAGTTATCGTTCAACAGGGACCAAATCGAGTTTGACGCCGATTGAATCGCCTATGAGTTTTGAGGTTTACGACAATAAATTACTAGAGTTACGCCAAGTAGATACCGTTAATGAAGCATTGCGCTATGTTTCTGGGATCACACCTGAAAATCGCAGTACAGTAACGATTTTTGACCAATATACGATTCGTGGTTTTGAAAGTTACCGTAATTTTTACGATGGTTTACCGCTGCAATACAACCTAGCTTATAACTTAGCTCCACAAGTAGATGCGTATGCAACACAAAGTGTCGAAATTTTAAAAGGCCCAGCATCGGTTTTATACGGATCGGCACCTCCAGGTGGCATGGTTAACCAAACAGCAAAAACGCCACAAGCATCCTCTGAGCACAATATTAGAGCCCGAATTGGTAGCAATAGCTTGGCTGAATTAGCTTTAGATAGCACAGGCGCTATCACCGACGGCGTTAATTATCGCTTTATTGCACTTGCCCGTAGCCGCGACGGCCAACAGCAAACAACCGAAGAAGAAAGAATCACCATTGCGCCCTCAGTAACTTTTGAGATAAGTGAGCAAACAAGCTTAAACCTTAACTTATATTATCAAGACGATCCTAAAATGGTGCCATCAACGCCATTACCCGCGAAAGGCACACTTTACGAAGCCAGTTACGGTAAGTTAGATGCTGATGCGTATGCTGGCGATGAAAACTGGGCTGAGTTTGCTCGTGAAGTCACTATGATCGGGTATAAATTAAATCATGAATTTTCAGATTCAATTTCGTTTTTACAAAACTTTCGTTATACCAATGCCGATGCCACGCAACAAAATAGCTATGACTTCGGCTTAGCGGATGCAGATAAAATTTTAACTCGTACTGCCTATAAAACCATTGAAGACGCTGAAGGCTTCGTGATTGATAACCAACTCGCTGTGCAATTTGGTTTAGCGAATACTAATCATCAGCTATTATTTGGCTTTGAATATCAAACCCTTGATTCTACATTTGACTATGCCGACACTTTTGGTGCAAATACGCCAACACTTGATTTATCAAATCCAGATCACAGCCAGTTTAATGCAGCTACTACAGCCGCTTTAGATAGCTATCGTCAATTTAGCCGTTTAGAGCAATCTCAACGCGGTTTTTATCTTCAAGATGAGATAAAGCTCGATGCGCTGACAGTGATTGCTGGCCTTCGTTATGATAATTACTACAGTGTTACAGATGATACGAAAAGCGGTATATCTAGTAGTCAAGAAATCGATCAAAGCGATACCACTTTTCGTATTGCAGCAATTTATACCTTTGATAATAACATTGCTCCTTATGCCAGTTACTCAGAATCATTCGAGCCCACTTCGGGGGTAGATACCTTAACTGGCAAAGCATTTAAACCAACGACCGCAGAGCAAATTGAAGTCGGGATGAAATATCACAACAATGATGCAACAACTAAAGTAACCGCGGCCTTTTTTGATTTGCGCAAACAAGATGTGGTGGTTAACACTCCAGACTTTATGAAATACACACAAAATGGTGAAGTACAATCGAAGGGTTTTGAGATCAGTGTTTATCAGCAACTCACTGACACTCTTGATGTTACTGTAAATCTAACAGATATGGATGTTGAGGTAATAGATAATCCACAAAACCCGGCATTGGAAGGTAAAACACCAATTTGGGTAGCAGAGCAACAAGCCTCAATGTGGTTAAATTACTTCTTTAACGATGCACTGGAATTTAATGGCGGTGTACGTTATGTCGGTGAAAGTCAGTTAGATGCCTTAAATTCCGATACAGTACCGGGTTATACCTTGCTTGATGCTGCCGCTAGCTATCGTTTTAACGACAGCTATAAAATCGGTTTAGCCGTGAGTAACTTAACAGACAAACGTTATGTGGGTGCTTGTTTTGATATAAATGGCTGTTGGATGGGCGCTGAGCGCAGTGTTGAGCTTAGTTTAAACGCCTCATTTTAAGTATTTAAACTCGTTATGAACGCTGAACAACTCGCCCTTAGTAAGCTGTTAAAGCTTGCTAAGGGCTACCACAGTGCTTTAAAAGTACCAGAACAATCAACAGATTGGCTCGATATACAATCGAGTTCATTGCTGGTTGCAAGGTTACACCAGTATTGGCAGCAGCAATACCCCGCTGCTGGGCGCAGTTATTGGGCAATCAAAAGCTGGGGAATGCTGTATTGGCAACCTGTCTATTTAGCGCTTATCAGCGTTCATGAACTTAATATGAGCTTTTCTTTGCAAAACTTTAAGCAACACTATCAGCAAGGTGTTATTGCAGGGCTGCAACTATCCACTATAAAAGCGCAGTACCATCAAAACCAGCAACAGGCAGTAACGGATATGGCTGCCCATTTGAAACGCTATGTTGTTAAGTTACTCACAGATTTAAACCTCGTTGCAAGGCTTAATGAGCGTTTGGCGATGCCCTTATTAGCTGACACGCTATTAGCAATACTACTACTTCATGCAAAGCGAAAGCCGCAGTTTAATATTCAAGTAATGGCAGCGCACTGGTTGCATGCTCTCGATATCTCAGAGGCGGGGGAGTTTATTATGCTTACAGCTTGCTCAGACTCATTAGCATTAACGCGAAAAACATGTTGTTTGCATTACCAAATAGGTAATGTTGCAAAGTGCGCTAATTGCCCAAAACAACCTCAGCAAATTAAAGTTCAACGGATGCAACAGGAGTTAATAGCAGTATGTTACAGCTAAATAAAAAGCAAAAAGCGAGTATAAACTCGCTTTTCTAGCTAAGGTAAACACTACTGCGCTTACTTTTTAACTGGGCGTTTCCAACCGGTTAAGTTGCGCTGTTTTGAACGTGCGATTGCTAGCTGTTCATCTTCAACGGTGCTAGTGATCACAGAACCTGCACCAACAGTTGCTGTTGCGCCAATGTTTACCGGTGCAACAAGCGATGAGTTAGAGCCAATAAAGGCATTATCACCAATAATGGTTTTGGCTTTATTTACGCCATCGTAGTTACAGGTAATAGTACCGGCACCAATATTTACTTTTTCGCCAATTTCAGCATCGCCTAAGTAAGAAAGATGATTTGCTTTAGAGCCTTTGCCTAAACGGGTTTTTTTCATCTCAACAAAGTTACCAATATGCGAGTCTTCTTCCATAATCGCACCTGGGCGCAGACGTGCATAAGGCCCCAAAGTACACTTGTCGGCTACGCTTGCATCATCAATTAAGGTATTAGCTTTAATAATCACGTTATCGCCAATCGTACAATTTTTAAGTACGCAGTTAGGGCCAATTTCAACGTTATTACCAAGAGTAACTTTACCTTCAAAAATAACGTTTACATCAATTAGTACATCTTCACCCGTTGTCACTTCGCCGCGTACATCAATGCGAGCAGGATCGGCAAGCGTTGCACCATTAAGCATTAACTGTTCGGCTTGCCATGCTTGATAAGCACGCTCAAGACCTGCAAGTTGTACGCGGTTATTTGCACCTTCAACTTCCATTGGATGATCTGGTTGTGCTGAGCTTATCTCTACACCTTCACTGTGCGCCATGGCGACTATATCTGTGAGGTAGTATTCACCTTGCGCGTTTTCGTTAGATAAGTTGCCTAACCAGCTTTTGAGTAATTTACCATTTACAGCCATGATGCCAGTGTTTACTTCGTTAATAAGTAATTGCTCTGCGCTTGCATCTTTTTGTTCAACAATCCCTACTAGCTTGCCATCAACACGTAACATGCGGCCATAACCATTAGGGTTAGCTAAATTTACAGTAAGCACGGCTAAGCCGTTTTCAGGTGTGGCAGCGAGTAAACGCTCAAGGGTTGATTGCTTTGTTAATGGTACGTCACCGTATAAAACCAATACAGTGTCTTCATCATTAATATGTGGGTTTGCTTGTGCCACCGCATGGCCAGTACCAAGCTGCTCAGCTTGAAGTACCCAGTTTACATCGTTGTCAGCAAGTTGTTGTTGTAATAATTCACCGCCATGACCAAAAACTAAGTTAGTAGATGTCGCACCGAGTGCTTTAGCATTATCGATAACGTGTTGCACCATAGGTTTACCGGCAACTTTGTGCAGCACCTTAGGTAGAGCAGAACGCATACGAGTACCTTTACCCGCAGCAAGAATTACAGTAGTAAGTGACATTAAAACAATTTCCTTCTTTCTTTGTTTTATTGAAATGAATAAGCGCGTGTAAATTCAAAAAGATTACGTAAGTCACATCATGTGCACTTACTCAATGGCAATCTAGCAGTAGCCACTGAATCTAAGCTGAAATCACAACTTGCTTTGTATTAGTTATATTGTAACGGGGATCGATGAAGGATATAAGTAAAAATAATGATAAAGAGCTGTAAAAGTAGAGTTTATACCAATCTGCCAAATTATGTGATCTAATTAGCACTCTGATACTTATCTACTTTTACTAAATTGAACTTAGAAAAATCCAAGCAACTTTTAGCTTTATCACGTAAAGAGCCTAATGCGAGAAAG
>NZ_JACJEY010000085.1:0-11761 GCF_014164295.1 Pseudoalteromonas sp. SG43-7 | reverse complement strand
CCTAGAACCTAGAGGGAATTTTATGAAACTTGAAGATATCCGTCGTGAGTATTTGCAAGATGCTCTGAGCGAAGAGAATTTACTTGATGATCCATTCAAGCAATTTGAAACCTGGCTTGAGCACGCGGTAGCAAGTAAACTGCCAGATCCAACGGCGATGGTGGTGGCAACGGTTGATGAAATCGGTCAGCCTTCGCAACGTATTGTGTTGTTAAAGCATCTTGATGATAACGGGTTTGTGTTTTTTACCAATACCGGCTCGCGTAAAGCACAAGAGCTTAAAGGCAATAATAAAATCTGTTTGCATTTTCCGTGGCACCATATGGAGCGCCAAGTGATTGTTTATGGTGAAGCACAACCACTGCCAACTTCAGCGGTTGCCAAGTACTTTTTGTCACGTCCCAAAGAAAGCCAGTTAGCTGCATGGGCTTCAAAGCAAAGCCGTCCTGTATCATCGCGTAAAGTGTTGATGGAAACTTTTGCTAATATGAAAACCAAGTTTGCTAAAGGCGAAATACCATTGCCAGATTTTTGGGGGGGATACTGTGTTGTGCCAACAAAAATTGAGTTTTGGCAAGGTGGTGCACACCGCCTGCATGACCGTTTTATATATCAGCGTCAAGCTGATAACAGCTGG
Source organism: Pseudoalteromonas sp. SG43-7 (assembly GCF_014164295.1). NCBI lineage: Bacteria > Pseudomonadati > Pseudomonadota > Gammaproteobacteria > Alteromonadales > Pseudoalteromonadaceae > Pseudoalteromonas > Pseudoalteromonas sp. SG43-7. The sequence goes on along the minus strand of NZ_JACJEY010000085.1, from coordinate 11,124 downwards.
CAAATTACACGTTTAAACCCATAGTTTATTATGGCGTTTATTGATTCCCACTGCCATTTAGATTTTACTGAATTTGATGCCACCCGCACCAAGCTAATTCAGCAATGTCAGCAGCTGGGGATCGAAAAATTGATCGTGCCGGGGATCACTTTGGCACAATCTCTTTCTTTATGCGCTTTTGCTAAACAGCATTCTGCAGTGCGCATCGGTGCAGGTTTACATCCTTACTTTTTAGCAGAATATCACCACAGTCATTTAGCCAAACTGACTGAGTTTACTGTGCAACATCGCCAGCAATTGGTCGCTATTGGCGAGTGTGGTATTGACCGCAGTATTGACGATATTGTTTTGCAAACTCAGATATTTGAGCACCATATCGATCTTGCTAATCAGCTTGAATTGCCATTGATTGTGCATCATCGACAAAGCCATGACCTTATTGCACAGTCATTTAAGCGCTGTAAGCCAAAATATGGTGGTGTTATACATGCTTTTTCAGGCTCATTACAACAAGCACAGTATTATATTAAACAGGGTTTTAAACTCGGGGTGGGCGGGGTGATCACTTATCAGCGAGCACAAAAAACACGTTCCGTTGTTGCTCACATAGCACCTGAACACTTACTACTTGAAACAGATGCACCTGCAATGCCGTTAGCGGGCTTTCAAGGGCAAATAAACACGCCGTTACAGTTACCCCTAGTGTTTGAGCAGTTATGTCAATTAAAGCAGATCACAACACCTTATAAGGCTGGTTTTCAAAAGCAGCTTTATGATTCGTGCTCAGAACTTTTTCGGATATAACGATTTACTTGCCAGCGCTTTAAACCACGGCCTAATTGCCAAGTAAAAATGCAGGTTATCACTAGCATTAGTAATACTTGGCGGCCTAAGTCATGAAAGCTGCTATGACTGGTTGCTACTGCTGAGCGGGTCAAGTAAGTTATTGCAACAAATCCTAGTGGGCGATCGTCATCACTGATTATCGGTTCAACAAACGGGGTTTTAAGTTTACTAATACCCGGAGTGGAGTTGGGCAGCTTACCTAAAATATGGTGAGCTTGCCAATTATCACTACTGGCGATAAGTATGCCTTGCTGATCATAAATCGTTGCAGCCAGTACAAACTCATCTTTGCTTATGCTGTTACATAAGGCTGTTAATTCAGGTTTGTTTTTTTCAAGTAGCGGCGTTTTGGCATTGAGAGCCATAAAACGAGTTAAGCTTTTTGCTGTGCTGTCGGCACTATCATAAAGCAACTGGTGGCTTTGAAAACTACCATTAACAGCAACCCAAGTCAGCAATACAAAGCATGCCGCAGCAATACTTAATCGCACTAGGCGTTGCCTAAGAGATGCTGAAATAGGGTTTTTAAGATGGTTATTTTTCATAGTCACCGTTTACGCTGCTGACAGCTTTTGTTTTTGATGTTACAACTAAGCGTAACTATAACCTTAAATCCCCCTTTATGGCGAATTAATACCAATCGACTTAAATATTTAGTCTTTCTAGCGTGCTAAATAAAGCGCTAACGGCGTTATAAGTTTTTTATGTAGAACAACTACATATAAAATTTATGCCTTGTTATCACTCTATTTATCCGTCGCTATAAATGACCAATAACCTAACCCGATTGGTATAATTGTTATTTTACAGGGGAGACATTAGTATCATTTTTGGAGTTATCATGACATTGGAGCGCTTTGCGAGCCTTTCATCAGAGCAGTTATCGGCACAGTTGTCGTTAGGTATGTGGTATCACTATCAAGATGCTTTATTAGTACCAACAAGCTTACCAACTGATCCGCAAGGAATGTTTAGTATTGCTTTTGCAGGGGACTTTAGCGGCCAACAACTAGCTAATATAATTAACTTTTTAGCTCAGCAGCAGTTTATTGTCAGTGCATTTTGTCGTTATCAACCAGAGCCAAACTTAAGCCCCGCACTGTGTTTTTACAGCGAGACACTAAGTCCAAGCATTAATCCTTTGGTACTGAATGAATTTGCCCATCCATTGGGATTTCAACTTGTACAAGTTAGTAAGCCACCGATTTTAACTAAGCCTGGTTTATTAGTAATGGATATGGACTCAACCGCCATTACGATTGAATGTATTGACGAAATCGCAAGGCTTGCTGATGTATATGATGATGTCGCAGCGGTAACCGCACAAGCGATGGCTGGTAAGTTAGATTTTAGTGAAAGCTTACATCAACGAGTCGCTAAACTTGCGGGTATTGAGCAAAGCTTAATTGATGAACTAAAAAATAGTTTACCATTAATGCCTGGGATCAAAGCGCTATGCCAAGTGCTAAAGCAGCATAATTGGTATTTAGCCATTGCCTCAGGTGGCTTTGTGCCATTTGCTGAACAAGTGCAAAAACTGCTTGAACTAGACGAAGTACATGCCAATGTTTTGGAATTTAAAGATAATAAGTTAACAGGTAAAGTGCTAGGCATGATTGTTGATGCGCAGCAAAAAGCCGTGGTGTTGAGCCAATTACAGCAACGATTAAATTTACCTACGCAACAAACAGTGGCGATTGGTGATGGTGCGAATGATTTGACCATGATGGCTGCGGCAGGACTCGGTGTTGCCGTACACGGTAAACCTAAAGTTGTTGAACAAGCCCAAGCTGCAATTTGCCAAGGCTCGCTATTACAACTGTTATATTTATTAACTATTCCTGTTATTAAGTAACGGAGTTAAGTTAGCCGTTTAAGCCAAGTCTGCTTGCGCTTATTCATTTGGTCTACCAGCTCTGCGGTAAAGTCCAAATGACTAAGCGTTTCATCTGTTACATCAACCATGTCACCAACACCTGTTACTGCCCACAGTGCCTCTTCAAGATCTTTTGCTTTGTGCAATGCATATTGGCTTACGTATTTTAACTCGTTAGATAAGTAATCGGTATCAGGGCGGCCAGTGCGTGAAATATAAATACGCATTATAAAGATCAACTCAGATTTGAGACCTTTCTTTAAAAAGAGTAACTGTGGGGCATAATCTTCGCCAGCACTGCACTTGCTTTTTATAGCGTCTTTAATGGTCGGTTTTTTAGGATCAAAACGAATAAATAAAGTGAAAGGTAGAGGAGGATCTTGACGACTGCGATCTTTTATAAGCGGTGTGATCACGCCATTGAGCTGCTCTGGCGATAAAAAAGCATCAATGCTGGTGGTATTATTAAGCAAGCCATAGTTTTGCAAAATAATATGCAATGGGCTCGGGTACAAGCCTTGACCAATTGCTCCTGTTTTAAAATGTGCAGCTTCTTTATGTAAATAAAACGGAAATTGGCAGACACTTTTAGTTACCATATTTCGCAGCGCTGTCGATAATCCTGGCACCTTTGGCGCTTCTTCAGATACTTTTAGTTTATCTTTATTATTTTCAATTAACTGCGTAAAAAATTTCACCCCTTCGTGTGGGTTATCAACAATACGTAAGGCTTTTAAGTTGATAGTGGTGAACGATTTACTGACCGCCATCACTTCGTACTTTAATTTACTCAGCGTGTGCTTTTTGGTTATTTTTTGCAGCTCAGGTAAGCTTAATTCAACAACTTCACCTTTTTGAAAAGTAACCGGTTGGTCACACTCAATTTGCAACCCCATCACCGAGAAATCACGACTATGAGCGGTATGTGTTTGCTCATCCTGAGTTGTTAATACTACATCGGTTTTATACAAATAGCGTTTGTGAGAGCGTAGGTTTACATACTCTAAATCCACGGTTTCAAGCTTTGGTGGGGTTTTATGTTTGCCATGGCCAAAGTGCTTGAGCTGATTAACTATACTTTTATCGTAACTAAAACTTTGATAATGCGCTCGTTCAACGTCTGTTCCGACTGCTGTTAAAATCACTAGATATTTTACGTCTTTGATCATTCCTTGTACGCGAGGCGTTGGTGGCTTGTTTAATTTTTCAATATCTTTGCCAGCGGTATTTGGTAAGCTTAATGGAATAAATGAATCTTCTGGATGGCTTGGCATTAACTGTACTTTAAAACATTGCCAGCTTTCTTTTTGGCTACCAAAACCAAAAAATAATGCGCTTAATTGCGGCTCTGCAGTCAACTCCGTGCGTGTTGCTGAGTAATAATATACTTTTCCAGCAACCACGTGCGTAAAGGTGTATAAATACTCTTCTTTAACTGGGGCTGGGTTACTTAGTAACTGACTTAAACGTTGCTGATTTAAAATAGTGTATAAACATGACAGCTTTCGCTCATCGCAAAAATAACGCTGAATAAAAATATTGTTTTCAGTGGTCAGCACTAAACTTGGGTAGAGTTTATCGTTTTGCAAACTAAAAAAAGTAAATAACGAAGTCACCCGGGGAATATAGTACTGCTCATAGCCTTTTGAGACGACGGCATCTAAAGTATTATCTAAATTTACTTTATAGCGACGCTTATTGCCGTGAATAAAGCTTTCTAAAAACTCATCAAATTTTGCGTTATTTTCTATAAAAGTACGTTTTAAGCGAATATGATTAAATTCCGCAGAGATTTTCTCAACTGCAACAACTTCATATTGAATGCCGTTTTTTAAACCTAATTCAAAATCTTGCTCAAGACCGACTAAACGCAGTCCTAATAACTGCCCTTTTTTGACTTGATAGCGCGGTGAGAGCTTTATTTTTGCGCCACTTAAAGATATATCTGAGGTGGTTGCTGCAATGGTGTTGTCTTTGTTGAGTTCTACAGTGATTTTGATTGAATAGTTCATCCGTTCTTCACGGCGACTTTCATAAGAGGCAAATTTAATAACCTGGCAATCTAATTTTTGTTCATTCTGTAACTCAGGTTGCTTAGCTTGTTCAGCGGCTTTTTTTTGCATTACACGATGGTTATTATCGGTGTTCATTACAGCTTCGTAAACAGCAAGGGTATAACCACCATGGCGTTCTATGGCTTGTTCAAATACCGCAATAGCGGTTTCATCCATAAAGTGTTGTTTGCCTTCATACTCATAAGGTTTAACTTGGCCTGTTACTTGGCCGCGTAAATCAATAAAACGGGCGATAGGTTGCGACAAGCGCGACATTTCCATCTTGATCAAGAACTGCTCAGGTTTTGTTAAACCCGCTGTCTTCGATTTAAAGATCGTGTCAAATTTGGCATTACCTAAATATGATTTAAGCTCATCAACTAAACTTTCATATTTAAGCAGAGTGTCTTCAGTCATTTATAAAACCATCACCGTCTATTCTAAAAAGTTGGTATACTGCACATGTATTTACACACTCACTTGGTTGCTGGTTTGCAGCATGTGCGGTGTAATGAGTTACCATCTTTAATTTTTATTATTATGAGATTGCCAAATAAATGGCTCATTACTTTAGTTTATTAATCAAAAAAGCCCAAGCTAAAAAGATTAAGCAAAAAATATGCCCTAAAGTAAAAGTGATAAACCTTGCTTTTTTATATATCTCGATTGTGGCGTTGAATTGCCTTATTGGCAAGGTCAATATTCAGCGCACGATAACGTAACAATAAATTAAAGATCATCCTAGTATGGACATAAATGATTTCAAAATGACGAAGGTAGGCAAAAGTTAATGGCAAAAGCAGCAAAAATAGAGTTTGTTTGCACCGAATGCGGAATGAACTACCAACGCTGGCAAGGACAGTGTCGCTGCGGCGCATGGAATACCTTAGCCGAATTTAAGCCCTCAGCAGGGCAAACTAAAAAAGCAGCAACGCGCAGCGTTGTTGGCGGCTATGCTGGTGGCGTTGGCGGTGGCTCGAAAAAAATTAATGACATCGCAACCACCGAAGCCGAAAAGCAACTAACCGGTATTGGTGAACTTGACCGAGTATTATCAGGTGGCGTAACCACAGGTTCTGTGAATATTATTTCAGGCGATCCCGGAGCAGGTAAAACGACTTTATTATCGGATTTAGTCGCGCGCATGTCACAGCGTATGCCATCACTTTACTGCACCGCAGAAGAGTCGTTATCGCAATTTAAAAACCGTGTTAATCGTTTAAAGCTCGATTACAACCCAGACGAACTGTATTTGTTATCAGAAACCAGTGTTGAAACCATTATCGACGAGCTTGAAAAAAATAACATCAAGTTTGCAGTAATCGATTCTATTCAAGCAGTTGTTACTGATACCGCAAACGGCAGCCCAGGTTCACCGTCACAAGTTAAAAGTGCCGCGCAAGCGCTTACACAGTACTGTAAGCAAAACGACGTCACTATGTTTATCATTGCCCACGTAAATAAAAATAATGAAATAGCGGGGCCGCAAACCTTAGTGCATATTGTTGATGCGTTATTACATATCGACACTAACGATGGGCAAATACGTACCTTGCGCGCCAATAAAAACCGCTTTGGTGACATTGATACTGTAGGCATTTTTAGAATGTGCGAACGCGGTATGCTAAGTGTTGATAACCCCAGTGAAATATTTTTATCGGGATCAAGTACCGACTCACCCGGTTCAACCATTACTTGCATTCGAAAAGGTAACCGCAACTTGTTGCTCGAAATACAATGTTTAACTACCGAAACCGAGGCGGAGTTTCCACAGCGAGTGTGCGTAGGTTTAAATATGAACCGAATAAAAATGCTCACTGGTATTTTACGCAAGCACACTAAAACCAAAATCTTTCATGATACGTTTTTTAATATTGTTGGCGGGCTGAGAATTGATGAAACCGAAACCTGTATCGATTTAGCCTTAGTGACTGCCTTACTCAGTAGCTTAAATGAGTTTGTTGTACCGCGTACCACCTGCATAATGGGCGAGCTGAGTTTAAACGGTGACGTACGGCCAATCGACAGTGGCGTGCCACGCGTTAAAGAAGCTGCCCAACATGGTTTTACCGAAATATTTATTCCATTTCGTAATTACCATAAATCAATGGAAGGGCTGGGCGCTAAAATAACCCCAGTTAAAACAGTGCATGAACTGCTAAGTTTAATTAATTAGCCACGCTCAAAAAAGTGCAAATCAATTTGCACTTACTTATGCTAGGCCTTATCAAAGGTATTATTGAATGATACGCTTAGCAAAATCTTAAGTCTAAAGCCGTTAGAGACTAAGCTAAATAACAACGGTGATAATAGAAATCGTAATAAGGAAATAGAATGAAAAAACTCGCAATTGTTGCTGTTGTTGTCGTTGCGGCTATCGGTGGTGTTAGCTATGCAAATCATGCACTGACTCAAGAAGTTAAAGTAGAAGTTGATCGTCAGCTTGCATTAATGAGCCAGCAAATGGGTGTAACAGCCAGTTATGAAGATATTTCGGCCAGCGTGCTTGGGCAAAGTGTTGAAATATCAAATATGCAAATCACTGGGTTTGATCAGCAGCCGGTTGCTAATATTGCGAGCATTGAAGTGGCGGGATACGAAGTAGATAAAATTGCTCCTCGTACCGAGTTGAGCATAAAAAACTTTACCTTCAGTGAGCATTTTTTAGCGCAGTTACCACCAGACGCTAACAATAAACTCGCTGCTGCTAGTTATGATCTTCATACATTGATGAACTATGATGAAAAATCAGGTGATAGTGATATCGACTTTGCGCTTAATGCTAAAAATATTGTAGGCCTTAATTTTAACCTTGGTCTAGCAAAATCAACCGCATTGATGAATGCTTCATTGGCGCTGAGCAAAATGCAGCAACAACTAGGTAGTCAACAGCCGACTTTAGAGCAGCAATTACAGCAACAAACCTTACTAATGGAGGCGCTTGCAGAGCTTGAACCACGCAGCATCGAAATTGCCCTCAATAACGAAGGTGAATTTAAAGCACTCGTTGAACAAACGCTTGAAAAGCAAGGTATGACGCTGGAGCAAATGCAGCAAATGGTCAATATGCAGCTACAACAAGCGCCAGTCAGCGAGGAACTGAGTGAAGCGATTAAAAACTTCACGCAAGGCTTAAGCTCATTAACCGTGTCAGCAAGCTTGCCAGAAGGGCAAACCATGACCGAAATTAACCAACAGATCTTCACCCTAATGGGGCAACCAGAAGAACTGGCAGAGTTTATAAATTTAAAAGCGAAGGGCGAATAGCTCTTAGAGCTATAAGTTGTATGCCTTAAGCGGTAAGTTTAAGACAAAATACAGTTTTGAGTTATTTTAAAGCGCGAGTTAATCTCGCGCTTTTTTATTGGCGATTCGGGGGAGGGACTAGTATTTAGGCGCTAGGAACTAGGAAAAACCAAAGCAGGTCGGCGTAAAATTTATTATCGTAGGTTGTGGTTCAGAGCAACGAAACTCAACGGTGAAAATTAAAGTTTAGAGATGGTTTCAAGTGGGAAACTGACGTTGATATAGGTTTAGGATAATAACTCATTGAATAATCAAGCTGTTGTTTGCTCCCATATTCAGGAACATGAGCGACACGCGTGTCTTTATCTGCTTTATTTTCCTGTATTCATAAACAGTTTTTGAATTTTTTTTCAACAACTCGCGGGTTTATTTCTTGTGATTTACAATAACAAAATAACAACAAAGATAAATCCCTTGATTTACATTTAGATACAGAGTTAGACTGAAAGTATTAAAAAACTCAAAGGATTTTCTGTCTGCAACTTGTGGGTTTAGATCCTTTGAATAAGCTGTTATATGCCTAGGGAAGATCGGTGCCTAAAATTCTAATCGAAGGCTTTGAAAACTTGAATAAAGTCGCTATGAGTAAGGCTATAAACTCAAATACGCCATTTAATCTCAAAGAGTCCAAAGCAATCACTGATAAGTTGTTAGCTAATGGTATTGTAGAGATACCGATAGAGGCATCATTCAATGTTGTGGGTTTGTTATCTGCGTTGAATTCAGCAAATGCTAACGTAAAGTTTGCAGAGTAATCGGCATATAACAAATGAATAATGTCGTTCGTAAACTCACTGGGAATTTTACTCGCTGGCCTTCGGCCAAAACGCTCCTAAAATCCCCATATTCAAAGCGTTAGGTGTAATCTAGGCTCATGGTAGAAATTGCAGTGAATTATAAATACCCAGAGGAATTAGAGTTCTTTGATAAGGGATTCGGTTTATCTGATGAGAATGATCCCGATGAGGGCTTGTTTTCTTATATCTATATTTATGAAGATGGTAGTGAGCTTATCGTCACCCATTCTCCATTTGGCAATATATCATTTAGTGCCAAGCTGATATCAAAAGGTATCGTGGTATTTAATATCTACCAAGAGTACGTGTCGGAGATAGCCTTTCAAGCATGGAGTGATGAGAAAGTTATTCGGTTATATTGCAATGCCAAGGGCATAGATACTGAGTTTAGAGTGTATTATTTACCTCAACCGAGAATATATGTCGCAAACACCTAACAATACGTGCAACGCTGACAATTTAAAGCGTCGCTTGAAAAGCAGCAACACTTTAAATCGCAGGTTCACTCTGCGTTAGCAGTCAATCAAGTATGAATATTGAAATAGAAAACTATTGGGAATTGTTGGCTTTACATAAGTCCTTAATGGCCGTTAAATTTGATCAAAATTCATGTTTGCGTGAGGCTCAAGGGTCGCCCTATACGGGCAGCTTGGCATTTAAAGTGTTTGATCAATTGGTAGCTGCAAGCAATGAAAAACAAGCTGCGGATTGGATAAAGTGGCAAAAGGCTGATGATTCTCGTATAGAAACACAGCTACTACACAAGCATATAAAAGAATCTGAGTGGTGGGCGGATTCAGATCAAAGTCAAAAAGAAAAGTATGTTCGTGATTTTATGGCTCCTCTAATTCTTAAGGAGCGGGTGTTCAATGAAATCACCAAAAACTGCTAACAAAACAATCAACCGGACTCCGCTAAGCGTGGTTCGCTTTGCTCACAATACCACGCTTAGCTCCGCTCGGTTATTGTGGCGTTAGGATCTAATGCAAATACTTACGTTTTTCCTGCTAATTCTGCTTGCACTTCCAAGCAACTCGCAAACATATGCTATCTACGATAGGGAAACTGCTGAAGCTAAGGTTGCTCCTGTTTTGAATGCTTTAAAGGAAGGGGTTAGGACGAAAAATGTAGAACTATTTAGTAGCTATATTTTTTTCCCATTAAATATTAGTAGTGCCCAAGTAATTACAAAGGATGATGCTTTACCTATTAAGCCTCAAAAAATATTAACTAAAGAGGAGTTGCAGCAAAGATTTGATGAAATTTTTACTGATACCCTCATAGATTTAATTAACTGTATTACACCTCAAAATATGATTTACGATAAATATAAAGGGTTTGATGCAGCATATGGGGCAATTTGGTTTTTCGATATTGTCTATGAAGACTCAGGGAAAAGGCTCTACGCACTATCAAGCCTTTCCCATGAAAAAAATGCAACCAATAAATGGCTGGATCAGAATTGCAAAACTCAATAGCAGATCCTAACAAGTTAAATCATCGGAAAACCACTCGCTGCGCTCGCGTTTTCCGCTGTTTAAAGCGTTATGTTGCCCCGATAAATTTAGCTATCGTAGAGTGAAAAATGATAAGAAAATACAACGATAATGACTTAGATTCGATTCTTGAAATCTGGTTGACTGCTTCGATGAAAGCTCACGATTTTGTCTCAGCTGAATTTTGGAAATCCCAAGTTGATAATATGCGTAATATTTACCTTCCAGCTTCAGAGATATGCGTTTATGAAATGGATTCTAAAGTTGTTGGTTTTTACGCATTGTATGAAAGTAATCTGGCAGCGATATTTGTAGATCCTGACTTACAAGGTAAAGGTATTGGTAAGCAATTGCTGACCCATGCAAGATCGCAAAGAGTCATGCTTACTCTTTCTGTGTACAAAGAAAATCAGGCAAGTTATCAGTTTTATCTGTCTCAAGGTTTTAATGTGATTAGTGAGCAAGTTGATGAATATACAGGCCATTTAGAGTACACAATGAGTACGGGCACATAACAAACGGTTCAAGAGGGACAACCAACGCGTGGGATTTTTACTATACGTTGGTTTCTGTGGTTACGGTGTTATGCGGAAAGTTGGTAGTAGCGTTGGCTGCCCCTTAAGCGGGCGTTGAGGCTGTAGAATTACTCTTTCTAGGAACTGATTTTACATATTCGGCTTGATTGTTTTCTAACCTTGAATCTACCTGTCCGCTGTGATCTAATAGATATTATTCACCCACGGTAAATT
>NZ_JACJEY010000084.1:0-11863 GCF_014164295.1 Pseudoalteromonas sp. SG43-7 | reverse complement strand
TGATAGCTGATAGCTGATAGCTGATAGCTCGTAGCTCGTAGCTAATAACAATTTAACATCAAGAGAGTATTAAAATGCACGATTCATTAACGGACCTAAAGATTGGCATCATAGGTTTAGGCTACGTAGGCCTCCCATTAGCAGTTGAATTCGGTAAAAAATTCCCAGTTTTAGGTTTCGATATTAACCAAGGCCGAATTGCACAGCTACAGTCAGGTCATGATTCAACACTTGAAGTAAGTGATGAAGAGCTTAAAGAATCACCACATTTAAATTACTCTTACACTGTATCAGACCTTGAAAGCTGCAATGTATATATTGTGACTGTACCAACACCTATTGATGAGCATAAACAACCTGACTTAACACCGCTTATTAAAGCTAGCGAAATGCTAGGTAAAGTGGTTAAAAATGGCGACATCATTATTTATGAGTCAACAGTATACCCAGGTGCGACAGAAGAAGAATGCTTGCCTGTAGTTGAGCAAGTGTCAGGTCTTAAATTCAATCAAGATTTTTTTGCCGGCTATTCACCAGAGCGAATTAACCCAGGTGATAAAGAGCACCGTGTAACTAATATTTTAAAAGTTACATCTGGCTCAACCCCTGAAATTGCTGAGAAAGTTGATCAGCTTTATAAATCAGTAATCACTGCCGGTACACACAAAGCAAGTTCAATTAAAGTAGCTGAAGCTGCAAAAGTAATTGAGAACACCCAGCGCGATGTAAACATTGCCCTAATAAATGAGCTTTCAATTATTTTTAATAAGCTTAATATCGACACGCTTGAAGTATTAGAAGCAGCCGGCACCAAATGGAACTTTTTACCATTTCGCCCGGGCTTAGTTGGCGGGCACTGCATAGGTGTTGATCCGTATTACTTAACCCATAAAGCGCAAAGTGTAGGTTATCACCCTGAAATGATTTTGGCAGGCCGCCGTTTGAATGATGGCATGGGTAAGCATGTGATTTCTGAACTTGTTAAAAAGATGCTGAAAAAGCGTATTCAAGTTGATGGCGCTAATGTATTAGTAATGGGCTTAACCTTTAAAGAAAATTGCCCAGACTTACGTAATACCAAAGTGGTTGATATAGTTAGCGAGCTTAAAGAATATAACATTAATGTAGATATTGTTGACCCTTGGTGCTCAAACGATGAAGCACAACATGAATATGGTTTAGCGCTAACTGAAGAACACAAACAAAATAGTTATGATGCAATAATCCTAGCAGTTGGCCATAACGAGTTTAAAGAAATGGGGGCAACACAAATACGTGCATTAGGTAAAGCGCAACATGTTTTATATGACTTAAAATATGTGCTACCTAAGCAAGACGTAGATATGCGGTTATAAGACTTAGGTTCAAGGAGAAAGAGTAAAGATACAAGTTTTTACTCTTTTACTCTATTTTTCATAATATTATAAATTAACTTTGAAAGCTCGAAGCTCGAAGCTCGAATAAGGATCTCCATGACTCGTTACGAACAAATTAAAGCTGAATTATTAGCGTCACCAAAAACTTGGCTAATCACAGGTGTTGCAGGCTTTATAGGCTCAAACCTTTTAGAGCATTTATTAAAATTAAACCAAAAAGTAGTTGGATTAGATAACTTTGCTACAGGGCACCAGCATAACTTAGATGAAGTACAAAGCTTAGTTACACCAGAGCAGTGGCAAGGTTTTAATTTTATAGAAGGCGACATTCGTAATTACCAAGATTGCGAAAAAGCGATATCTAATAATAGTAATAACGTTGATTACGTATTACATCAAGCCGCACTAGGCTCTGTGCCTCGCTCAATTGCAGACCCGATAACGACTAATGCCGCTAATATCACTGGTTTTTTAAATATGCTACAGGCCGCAAAAGAGGCTAATGTTAAAAGCTTTACTTATGCAGCAAGTAGCTCAACATACGGTGACCACCCTGCATTACCAAAAGTTGAAGAAAATATTGGTAATCCACTATCACCTTACGCAGTAACTAAATATGTAAATGAACTTTATGCAGGTGTTTATGCCCGTACTTATGGCTTTAAAACAATTGGCTTGCGTTACTTTAATGTATTTGGTCAGCGCCAAGACCCTAATGGCGCCTATGCAGCAGTAATTCCTAAATGGACTGCGGCGATGATCCAAGGTGAGGATGTTTATATAAATGGCGATGGTGAAACCAGCCGGGACTTTTGCTTTATTGAAAATACAGTACAAATGAATATCCTTGCAGCCACGGCACCTGATGAAGCTAAAGACGAAGTTTATAATGTAGCTGTCGGTGATCGTACAACGTTAAATGATTTATATAAGTCAATACAGTCTGCTCTTAAAGAATGTGATGTAGAGGCTACTCAAGAGCCAATTTACCGCGATTTTAGAGCTGGTGATGTACGCCATTCTCAAGCAGATGTAAGTAAGGCTGTTAATAACCTAGGATACGCCCCTGAGTACAAAATATTACAGGGTATTAGTAAAGCAATGCCATGGTATAAAGAATTTTTAGGTAACAAATAAAATGAAAATATTAGTTACTGGAGGAGCTGGTTTTATCGGCTCTGCAGTTGTGCGTCACATTATTGAAAATACTCAAGACTTAGTAATAAACCTTGATAAACTTACCTATGCAGGTAATTTAGAGTCTCTTGAATCTATAAAGAGTTGCGAACGCTATGTATTTGAACAGGTTGATATTTGCAACCGCGCAGAGCTTGACCGAATATTCAAGCAGCATAAGCCTGATGCAGTCATGCACTTAGCCGCAGAGAGTCATGTAGATCGCTCAATAACAGGACCAGCTGAGTTTATACAAACTAATATTGTTGGTACTTATACCTTATTAGAGGCTGCCCGTGAGTATTGGAATGCATTAGATACTACTGCTAAAAATGCTTTTCGCTTTCATCATATATCTACTGATGAAGTGTATGGGGATTTACCGCACCCGAGCGATATTCATAATGATGAGTGTTTAATGATGAGTGGTGAATTGAGCAGTGATGAATTAAAAATTAAAAATTCATCATCAAACATTAAAAACTTGCCTCTTTTCACTGAGCAAACGCCTTACGCCCCTAGTAGCCCATATTCTGCTAGTAAAGCATCAAGTGATCACTTAGTTCGCGCATGGTTAAGAACCTATGGTTTTCCTACTATAGTAACAAACTGTTCAAATAATTATGGCCCTTACCACTTTCCTGAGAAACTTATTCCATTAGTAATACTTAATGCGCTTGAAGGTAAAGATTTGCCAATATATGGTAAAGGCGATCAAATTCGTGACTGGTTATACGTAGAAGATCACGCCCGAGCCTTATATAAAGTAGTAACTGAAGGTAAAGTAGGCGAAACATATAATATTGGTGGTCATAATGAAAAGCAAAATATTGAGGTTGTACAAACAATTTGCAGTATTTTAGATGAGCTAGCGCCCAGTGAAGCGAGAGATGTAAAGTGTAAAGATGGAAAACCCTTAACAACTTACTCTTCTCTAATTACATACGTAACCGATCGCCCTGGTCACGATAGACGCTATGCGATTGACTCAAGTAAAATGCAAAAAGAGTTAGGCTGGACACCAATCGAAACCTTTGAAACAGGGCTTCGTAAAACTGTGCAATGGTATTTAGATAATCAGACGTGGTGTCAAAATGTACAAGATGGTTCGTATCAAAGAGAGCGATTAGGGGCTTTGTAATTTTAAGTTGTGAATGTTGAATTAGCTGTTAATTTTGAAACATTAATTTAAAATTGCATAACATGGAACGTGTATGGCAAGACAAAATGCAGTATTAGATAAAAGTTTTCAGTTTTCTATTCGTGTTGTGAAATTATATAAGTACTTGGTGAATGAGCATAAAGAGTTTGTTTTATCTAAGCAGTTACTTCGTTCAGGGACGTCAATTGGTGCAAATGTAAATGAAGCACAAGCAGCTCAGAGTAAGGCTGATTTTGTTGCCAAAAATGAGTATTGCCAGCAAAGAAGCTCGTGAAACGCAGTATTGGATTAATTTACTCATTGAAACTGATTATTTAAATAGCAAAGAGCTATATGTAGAAACCTTACAAAAGGAAAGTAACGAGTTAGCTAAGTTACTAACAAGTATTGTAAAAACGTCACAGACTAACAAATAAGTATGGATATGAATAATTCAAAATTAAGCACTACAAATTCATCATTACGCAGTACCAAAGGAATTATCCTCGCTGGTGGCTCTGGTACTCGTCTTTACCCTATCACTATGGGTGTATCAAAACAGTTATTGCCAATTTACGATAAACCGATGATTTATTATCCGCTATCGGTTTTAATGCTAGCAGGTATTCGTGAAATATTAATTATTACTACACCAGAAGACCTTGACTCATTTAAACGCTTATTAAGTGACGGTTCACAGTTTGGTGTCGAGCTTAGTTATACAGTCCAACCTAGCCCAGATGGGTTAGCTCAAGCATTTATTTTGGGTGAAGACTTCATTGGTAATGACGATGTTTGTTTAGTCCTAGGAGATAATATTTTTTATGGACAAGGTTTTAGCCCTAAATTAAAGCATGCAGTACAAAATGCAAAAAATGGACAAGGTGCAACTGTCTTTGGTTATCAAGTGAAAGATCCTGAACGCTTTGGAGTTGTTGAGTTTGACGAAAATAATAAAGCTATTTCAATTGAGGAAAAACCATCGAAACCAAAATCACATTACGCGGTTACAGGCTTATATTTTTACGATAACTCCGTAGTGAAGTTAGCTAAACAAGTCGAACCTTCTCATCGTGGTGAATTGGAAATCACTTGCCTTAATGAAATGTATTTAAACCAAGGTAAATTGAATGTTGAAATGTTAGGGCGTGGTTTTGCGTGGTTAGATACAGGCACGCATGAAAGTTTACTTGAAGCTGCTCAATTCGTTGAAACCGTTGAAAAGCGGCAAGGTTATAAAATAGCTTGCTTAGAAGAAATAGGCTTCAATAACGGCTGGTTAACTAAAAAGCAAGTTGAAGAATTAGCACAGCCGTTCTTGAAGAATAGCTATGGCCAGTATTTAATTGAACTAATGAAAGTATAACTAATGATAGCTCTCAATAAACCTCTTACACCAGATTTATCAACGCTGACAAACTATTTAACTCAGGTAAATGATAGCGGCTGGTATACAAACTTTGGGCCTTTACATGAATTGTTAACGCAGCGACTAGAACAATATTTAGGTGTAAAAAACCTTTTATTGGTTTCTAATGGTACGTTAGCAATTCAGGTAGCTTGCAAAGCATTAAATATTAATTCAGCTATAACGACCCCATTTAGCTTTGTCGCAACAACAAGTTCTTTATTATGGCAAGGCATTGAAACTGCATTTTGTGATATCGATGCTGAAAGCTATAACTTGTGTCCACTATCGTTAGATAAAGCACTTAGCCAAGATGAGCATTATGAAGGTATTGTAGCTACCCATGTTTATGGTAACCCTTGTGATGTAGAATCACTTGCAAAAGTAGCTGATAAATATAATAAAAAAATAGTTTATGATGCAGCGCATGCTTTTGGTGTAAAGGTGGGTGGGGAGTCGGTACTTAATTTTGGTGATGCGAGCACATTAAGTTTTCATGCCACAAAAGTCTTTCATACGATTGAAGGTGGTGCGATTGTTTTTAAACATAAAGCTGATTATGAAAAAGCAAAGCAATTAATCAACTTTGGCATTCAAGTTGACGGCAGTTTAGGTGAAGCTGGTATTAATGCTAAGCTTAATGAATATCAATGTGCAGTTGGTTTAACATTACTTGATCAAATGGAAAGTGTGATAAGACACCGTGCGTCATTGTTCAATCATTATCGTACAGAGTTAAAGAGTATAACCGAAATAAAGTTACCTGACTGGCATTTAGGTGCTAACTTCAACGGTGCGTATATGCCTATTTATATTTCCGATATCGATAGGCAAGAAAGTATAATTACTGCTTTAAAAAATAATAACATTCAGTGTCGAAGGTATTTTACTCCTTCTTTAGATGTAGCGTATAGTCAACAGAAAAGTTTTGGTTGCGGAAATAGTCAAAGCATTGCTGGTGGCATAATTTGTCTACCATTACATAATTTTATGAGTGTTGAAGATGTATTAGTAGTCACTTACGTTATTAAGGGGATATTATGAGTTTTGCTGTAATGCAGCCCTATTTATTTCCTTATTTAGGTTATTACCAACTAGTCAGCGCTGTAGATAAATTCGTTTTTTATGACGATGTAACCTTTATAAAAGGAGGCTATATAAATCGGAATAATATTTTGTCTAACGGTAAAGCTCAGCGCTTTACTATTCCGGTGCCAGGCATGTCATCAAACATATTAATTAATGAACTAAGCTTTGATAAAAATATAAAAAAAACACTTAAAACAATTGAACAAAGTTATAAAAAAGCTCCTTACTTTGAGCGTGTTTTTCCACTTGTTGAGTCTGTATTGAATAATGGAAATAGACGTGTGGATCATCTTTGTGCAAAGAGTATTTCTGTCGTGTTTGATTATTTAGGTATTAATAAAGACTTTTATTTTTCAAGTGAACTCGCGTATAACCGTGATTTATCTGCTGCTGACAAGTTGATAGCGATGGCTGATGTTTTAAAATTAAGTGATTATATAAATAGCCCCGGCGGAAAGTCACTTTATAATAAAGAATATTTCGCTAAAAAAGAAATATCATTATCATTTATTGAAATAGAAAAGTATGAATACTCGCAAAATACAGGTGAGTTTATACCTCATCTATCGATGATAGATGTATTAATGTGGAATAGTAAAGTACAAATAATTGAGTTACTCAATAAATATAGGTTGGTCTAACCGATGGCCATTGGCGGTTATAATCAATTACCATTAATAAGTTTAGATACGCAATTAGGCACCGAAGCTTATAAATTTCAATCTGCGCGGGCGGCCTTATATGCATACCTGAGTGCTACGAAAATTAAAACACTGTATGTGCCAAATTATATTTGCGATAGTATTTTTCCAGCACTTAAGTCATTAACTGTTGAGGTTAAGTTTTATTCGGTTAACGAGCAGCTACTTCCTGTAAATTGCCCAGAGCTAACAGAGAAAAGCGATAGTAGAATACTGTTAGTTAATTACTTTGGTTTGTTAAATGAACAAATTAAAATGTTAACTGCCGTAAAACCCGAATTATTTATTGTAGATAATTCACAAGCTTTATTTTGTGAACATATTGAAGGTACAACAAGTATTTACTCACCACGTAAATTTTTAGGTATACCCGATGGTGGGCTGCTAAGAACAGAAATAAAAATTAATATGCCTGAGGCTCGGTATGATGCTAGCGAAAATGTGGGACATTTGCTACTACGTGCGGCAGGTGATGTACAAGCTGGGTACGCGCGTTTTTTAGACGCAGAACAGATGCTTGAATGCTTTATACCAAAAAAGATATCAGTAATATCGGCTCATTTAATTAAATGCGCAGATCTAAACACAATTAAAGAGAAGCGCCGACGTAACTACAAAATTTTATATAACAAGTTTCGAACACTAAACCAATTACAGCTCCCTATAAATGACCATGTGCCACTTTGTTACCCACTTAAACTAGAGTTAAATGTTACTAGTATCTGTAGGGAACTTATTGATAATGCAATTTATTTACCTAGATACTGGAGTAGTCAACATAGTGGGAGTGTAGGGAAAGGTATGTTTGAAAATACTTTGTTTTTACCTGTTGACGAACGTATTAGTACAACTGAATTATTACAGCTGGTTAAATTAATTAGAACCAAACTATAAATGTAAAATACTTATTCAAGCTTATCCAAAAGAGATTAATGATGAAAGAGATTTATTTAAGAGAATTATCCATAGCGGATGTGGAGACTTTAAATGAATGGCGTAATACAAAAAAAACCGTTGATTACTTGGGGGCAAATTTTCGTTACGTGGATATAGGTATAGACAAAAAGTGGTTTGAAAATTATCAGAATAATAGAGTGAATAATGTCCGCTTAGCCATCTGCTGTCAAGAAACCAATAAGTTATTAGGTGCTGTTTATTTGCTTAATATAGATTGGCTTAACCGTAATACGGAATTTGCAATTTGGTTAGGTGATGAAAGCAGCAGAGGGCAAGGCGTTGGAAAACGCGCTACAACACTTGTTTTAGAACATGCATTTTTAGACTTAAATTTACATAAGGTATATTTAACTGTATCAGAAAACAATCAAGCAGCAATAGGATTATATAACAAGGTAGGCTTTAAAAAAGAAGGCACTCTGATGGACGCAGTGTACAAAAATGGAAGATATACCAATATGATCTTAATGGCAATTATAAAAAAAAGTAATTAAGCGATATATGTCACTGAAAAAAAATATTATTGCAAATTATGCCAGTCAACTTTATGTAACCGGAATTGGTATATTGATTCTCCCTCTATATGTAAAGCATATGGGGGCTGAGGCATACGGGTTAGTTGGTTTTTTTGCTATGTTACAAGCTTGGTTTGCTTTATTGGATCTAGGATTAACGCCAACCATTAGCAGAGAAACTGCTCGTTACTTCGGCGCAAGTATGAGTGCACTTGCTTATAGGCAGTTATTTCGCGCATTAAGTAGCATCTTTATCTCAATAGCGTTATTAGGTGGCACAATATTGTGGCTGTTAGCCAGCTCAATTGCGAGTGAGTGGTTAAAAGTTGATTCTATACCGATTGCAGATGTAATATTTTCAGTTCAAATTATGGCGATAAGCGTTGCTTTAAGATGGATGACAGGGCTATACCGTGGAGTTATTACCGGGTGTGAGCAATTCATTTGGTTAAGTATAGTAAATACAGTGATAGCAACCTTGCGATTTATAGGGGTGTTTGTGTCTATGTGGCTATATGGCTTTACCCCATCAGTTTTTTTTGCTCATCAACTTGTCATTGCTATTTTAGAGCTACTGGTACTCTACTTTAAGGCTGCTCTCTCACTGCCTAGGAAAATAAGTTTACCAGAGGCAATAGGTTTTTCATTTTCGCCAATAAAGCCCGTTTTAAAGTTTTCATTAGCTATCGCGTTTACCTCATCAGTATGGGTATTAGTTACACAAACTGATAAATTAATATTATCCGGTATTTTACCGCTTGCCGAATATGGATACTTTACTATGGCCGTACTTGTAGCCAGTGGCATAATGATAATAAGTGGCCCGATTAGCAGCTCTATAATGCCAAGAATGGCACGGCTTCATGCAGAAGGTAAGCATCTAGAATTATTGAGTGTTTATAGAAACGCTACGCAGTTGGTTAGCGTAACATGCGGGTCAGCCGCTATTATAATAGCTTTTTTTGCAGAGTCTTTACTATATGTGTGGACGGGCGATCGTGAATTAGCCAAAAATAGCTCATTAATTCTTACATTATATGTTATTGGTAACGGTTTCTTAGCCGTGTCTGCATTTCCATATTATTTACAGTACGCTAAGGGAGACTTACGTTACCACTTAATAGGCAATGCAATAATGGCTGTAGTATTAATACCGAGCATTATTGTTGCAGCTACTTATTATGGCGGGGTAGGGGCTGGATATGCGTGGCTAGTAGTTAACGTGCTTTACTTATTGAGCTGGGCTGGTTATGTACATCATAAGCTAGAGCCGGGCTTACACGCTCAATGGTTATTGCTAGATATCATAAAAGTAGTTGCAGCTCCAGCGCTTATTGTATATGGATCGAAATACCTAATAGATACATCTTACACAGCAACAACTCGCTCTTCAGAGTTGATATTAATTATTACTGTTTCTTTACTGACACTTATAATCGCAGTTTTAAGCTCTCGGTACTTTAGAACTGGGCTATTTAGATTTATTTCATCAAAGGTTAAAAATGTTTGATTTAAAAGCTTTTCGTGAGCAATCACTTCCTACGCAAGCACAAATAACTTCACAATGGGATGGTAGCGCGCAATTGCCACTTGTGAGCGTTATTTGTACAGCGTTTAATCAAGAAAGTTATATAGAGGATGCACTGAAAGGTTTCTTAATGCAGAAAACGGATTTTCCGTTTGAAATAATTATTCATGACGATGCATCACTTGATAAAACTGCTGATATTATTAATTATTATGCAAAAAAATACCCATTGATAATTAAGCCCATCCTACAAGAAAAGAATCAATATACTATAAATGCACACTTACCATTTAAAAACTCCCTAGATAAGTCTGTTGGTGAATACTTAGCTCTTTGCGAAGGGGATGATTTCTGGATTAACCCTGAAAAGCTAAAAATACAAATTTCTTTAATGAAAAAACATCCTAAAATAAATATTTCATTTCACTCCTCGGGTATAGCATGTCAAACCAAAGTGTATAGCAATAGAATCGTTGCTATGCACTATAAAGTTATTAAGACTGTAAATTTGAATAGTGTAATTAAGAACGGTGGAGGTTATATGCCTACAGCATCATTATTAATAAAAAGAGATGTTTTGTTATGTTTACCATTATGGTTTTATAGTAAAGCACCAGTTGGAGACTATTATATACAAGTCCTGGCAAGTAGCCCTTACGGTGCATTGTTTGTTCCCGAGATAATGAGTGCATATAGGGTTGACGTTGAGGGTAGTTGGTCTAATAGTATGCATTCACATATAAAAGTTAAAAAAGTATTAGAGCGAATGGTTGAATGCAATAAATATTTGTCGAAGGACCTAAATGCGGATGAGCGTATAAAAATTTCTTTGAAAAAAAACATCTCAATCGCTTCGTATTCTTTTTTAAAAAATATAAATATTCCATTATTACAACGTAAAGAGATATATATGCGTTATAAAAATTACTTTTCAGTGTTCCAGAAATTATTTTGGTTATTTATTCTTAGCAATAAGAGTTCTTTGTTACTTAAAAAAATTAAAAATATACTATGATTTTAAATCCTTTTTTTTTAATGCTGTTCATTTACTTTTTGGCAAACACATATGCATTGATTAATTTACTTCGTGATGGAGGATTTAATGCATATGGTAGATTTTATTCTTTAGAAGTTGATTCTATATTGTATTCTTATTTTCTTCAGGTTTCTTTTTGGTTGTTGATCAGTTTTTTTTATTTTTTATTTATTAAAAAAATGCATCCTGTGAAATTATTAGGGGATAAATATGCTTGGTTCTTGATTGTAATAACTATTATGTTTTTTGTTTTTAATCTTTATACAGGTGCAGGCAAAGCTGGATCAGGTTTTTCTTTTAATAGTGCGAATTACTTTAATTATTTATTCGTTGCATTACAGCCTGATGTTTTATTCTTGTTGTTGGCTCCATTTTTACGATCGAAAAAGCTTTTTTTTGTAGTTTCTGCAACCTTTTTTATTTCTTTGTTATCTCGAGGTTGGATGGGATCAGTTATTCTTATTTTTATTGTTTTTTTAATAAGGTTTTACCCGGTTAGGATCAACTTAAAATCATGCGTAATATTATTTTTTTCAGGTTCTTTAATTGTTCTATTACTACCTCTTTTAGATGCTTTAAAATGGGGGATGCGGTTAGGTCTACCCATCACTGATGTTTTTTCTAATTTATTTACAAGAGGTTATTTTTCGGTTTTTGCTATTGTTTTTGACTCCATCGTTGACAGATTTCAGAATTTAAAATACGTTTCGCTAGTTTTTGAAAGTTCATCAGTCTTGCGAGATAAATTATTTCAAGGGGAGTTTGGTTGGTTTTATCAAAATGGAATAATTAATTCTATTTATTGTAAATTTTCTGAATGCTCTCCTGACATCAATATATATTTTGCTGGATATTTAGTCGGTGATACAGGCTTATCTTGGAACGTAGATGTAGGCTTATCTGGCTGGGCTGGAATTTTAGGTGTTTACTCCCCAT
>NZ_JACJEY010000083.1:0-12173 GCF_014164295.1 Pseudoalteromonas sp. SG43-7 | reverse complement strand
GAGAGCCTCTATATGTGTTTGCCGTAAGCAACTTGCTTAACAGCCGCATCGACAGACGAAGTAAACGAATTTGTTTATTGATTTAGAATTGACCGTCCATTTATAAAAACGGTCAAAAAGAATACGAGTGCCTATTGACAGAGTTTAGGCTCATATGTGTTAGGCATTTTCCGTCGTTTCACGCCAGAGCTCATTAACGACACTAGTCATAGCGTCAATAATTTCAAAGATATACACTTGTGTAACTTCAAGGTGGACTCTAGCAAATTGATGTGAATTTAAATTGAGGTTTTTGGCAACAATTCTAAATTGCTTTCTATGCAGCTCCTCGTCTAAGTGCCCAGCATTGTGAGCAATGATGTTCCTGATATCCCTTGCTTCGACGACTTTACCCCAAGAGGCAGTGCCAGTAGGTACTTCAATTTTGGCGACTTTACGTAGATAGTTTTTTGCTCGCTCAATACCTGAGCCACTGCAATCTTTTAAAGTACAATTTAAACCTTTTTCAAAATAAAAGCTGTGGCACAGTTGATTAAGATAATCTTCAAAAAGCGATACCAACATAAGCAAAAACGATTGTTTCTGGTATTGAGGAAATACTTCTTGGAAATGCGCACCTAAATCATTGCGATACTTGTACCTATCCCAACAAACAGACTCGTTCATTTCTATATCAGATTCGTTGTACGTAGTTAATTCTTCACGCCAATGGCGTTCTGATAGCTCGACAAAGATCCTAAACTTCTCTAAGTCAGACAAAAAATACAACGACACTTGATCGGATTTCTGCATTTTTACTCCTAATTGCCTAACGCCGCAAGTAACTGCGGATGAAACGGAACTTGTTTTTATGCGAGTATTTTACCGCATAAAAACAAGTGGAGAGTAAGACGTCAGATTGCCTTGCTTTGTTATGTGCCGGATTCATAGATTCCATTTTTTGTTTACTGCCTCTGTGATTACACTATCAGGACTAACACCTAATTCAGACAGTTTATTGCGCATAACTTCTATATGCCACCAAGGGCAAGCTGGGTCATTGCACGTTACATCAGGATCACCTTCATGCTCGAAGACTAAATGAAAACATAGCCAATGCATCTTTTCGAAAACCTCATAATCTTCCGAGTATTTCTCCACGGGCTTATCACAATGCACACAAATTCTTGATGAACTAATTATTAAGTACCGCAGACGTATTTAAGCCACATAACAGCTTATTGAACACCACTTTGGTGGGTTATCACACCCCAAAACGGCGTATATTACATTGCTTAATAATTCCACTAAATAAGTTTAATGTAAACAAGTAATTACGTAGGCTATAAAATGACTATTGTTAAAATACATCAAAACGACTTTTAATAATATTATTGGACAAAACACCATCACTGTATTAATAAACAGTATCGCTAAATACGCCATTTTTTGCTTATAAAACACTCAACTCACTGGCTAGTAATTTAGCTCGGTGGTTTTAATTTTTGCTGCTGTTGATTATGATGTGCGTATTCCCTGGCTTTTTAAATCCATTAAGGTTTTTTAGTCATTTTATTAAGGATTATTTCATGTCTAGCTATAACGAATCTCCAGAGCAAATTGCACAAGCCACTGAGGGCTATGTGATGCAGCAAACTATGTTGCGTATTAAAGATCCAAAACCGTCGCTGGCATTTTATGAAAACGTATTGGGCATGAAGTTGTTAGGTAAGTACGACTTTCCTGGTATGGAGTTTACCTTGTACTTTTTAGGCTATGGGCAAGATATGCCTAAAGGCGATGATAAACAAAAAACCCAGTGGGTGTTTCGCCGCCCTGCACTGATTGAGCTTACCCATAACTGGGGTACTGAAAACGACGACAGCTTTAGCGGTTATCACAGTGGTAATGAAGAACCAAAAGGCTTTGGCCATATTGGTATTAGCGTGCCAGATGTATATGCAGCGTGCGAACGCTTTGCTAAATACGATGTGGAGTTTGTAAAACAG
This sequence comes from Pseudoalteromonas sp. SG43-7, assembly GCF_014164295.1. Classification (NCBI taxonomy): domain Bacteria; kingdom Pseudomonadati; phylum Pseudomonadota; class Gammaproteobacteria; order Alteromonadales; family Pseudoalteromonadaceae; genus Pseudoalteromonas; species Pseudoalteromonas sp. SG43-7. The sequence continues at coordinate 10,185 of NZ_JACJEY010000083.1, read as the reverse complement.
CCAGATGGCGGCTCAATGAAAGGCCTTGCCTTTATTAAAGACCCAGATGGTTACTGGATTGAAATACTCTCGCCAGAGGGCATTACAGACATTATTCAATCGCAATAAAAAACCATCAAACATAAAAAAGCCTGCAAATGCAGGCTTTTTGTTACAAGTACTGTGAAAAACTTGATTTTTTTAACGACGTAGTGCGTCTATACGTGCGTCAAGCGGTGGGTGAGATGAAAACAACTCAGCCATGCCTTTACCACTGGCTATACCAAAGGCCATCATTGAGCCTTCTAATTGCGATGGGTGGTTTTGCTTTAATCGCTCAAGGGCTGAACGCATTTTATCTGCGCCTACCAAATGAGCTGCGCCGCTATCGGCTGCAAATTCACGCTTACGGCTATAATGAGCAACCACTATGCTTGCCAGTACGCCAAATAATATTTGGAATAACATATCGAATAAGAAGTAAGTCCAGCTGCTGCCGCCCTCTTCTTCATCGCTATTGATAAAGTTATCTACAATGCCAGCCAGTACTTTAGCGGCAAAAATAACAAAGGTATTAACCACACCTTGAATAAGCGTTAGCGTTACCATGTCGCCATTAGCCACATGCGATACTTCGTGCGCCAGTACGGCTTCGGCTTGATCTTGGCTCATGTTATGTAATAAACCCGTGCTTACCGCCACCAGCGAATTATTTTTACTCGGGCCGGTTGCAAACGCGTTCATTTCTGGGCTGTCGTAAATAGCCACTTCTGGCATGTTAATACCGGCTTTTTTAGCTTGAGCAGCCACAGTGCTTACCAGCCATTGTTCGGTTTCGGTACGAGGTTGGGTGATCACTTGCGCACCGGTTGATTTTTTGGCGATCCATTTCGACATAAATAACGAAATAAACGATCCACCAAAACCAAATACAGTCGCAATTAGTAAAATTCCGCCAAGGCTACGATGGCTTAAGCCCAGCGCACTCATTATTATTGAAAGCACCACACCTAATACCAACATAACCGCGAGGTTAGTTAATAAAAACAAAAATACACGTTTCATACGAGTTCTCCAAAAATAACATTTATTGCTGAGCGATTTACTATGTTTGATCGGCTTTGAGCAATCACTGCGTTATGACACACTATGTCATAACGTCAGCGCTATTCTGTGACAAACTATGTCACAACACAAGGGTTATTTATGGATTTATCGATAATTTTTCAAGCAGAGTTTTATAAATTTGTAATTTAGGGGTTTGCTCTGTGTATGGGCTAATGGCAAGCAGTGGAAATGGTAAACGTGTTTTAAGTGAATCTAGGTTTGCTTGGTATTCATCCATAGTGGCATCAACTTGGTTTGCAATCCACCCTACACAATTAATCCCTAAGCTTTGCATGTGTGCAGCAGTGAGTAATGCATGATTTATACAGCCTAGTTTCATCCCGACCACTAATATTACTGGCAGTTGCTCTGCTTTTACCCAGTCGTATAAATACTCGTTATTATTAATAGGTAAAGCCCAGCCGCCCGCGCCTTCTGTTAACAGGTAATCGGCGCCTTGTTGCTTAACATGTTGATAAGCCGTGCTGAGCTTCTCTACTGTTATGTTTATACCCGCTTGCTCTGCAGCTATATGGGGAGCTATTGGCGGCGCAAATGCAAATGGGTTAATTATGTCGTATTTAGCGCTGACTGTGGCGCTTTCCATTAGCATTAGCGCATCGGCGTTTACGAGCTGCTCAAATGCCATTTCACACCCAGAGGCAATCGGCTTAAAACCTATTGCGCGCTTTTTATGTTGTGCGAGTAACTTTAACAGCAAACTGGTTACATGAGTTTTACCGGCGTCGGTATCGGTACCGGTAATAAAAAACTGGTTCATGGCATGGCCTTATTATTTTTACTGGGCTTTTTCTAATGATAACAATACTACATGGTAAGATACATTGGCTTTATTGTTTATAAGCGGATAGGCATCACATACTATTTGCAGCGCTGATTTGGTTAATAAACCACGACGACTTGTTGAATGATTTTGTGCTGTGGCACCAATGGCTTTAATCGATTTTATAGCCGCTAATGCACTGCTGTGCTTATCGGTATAGATGACTTTTTTTGATGCGTTGATCTTAAACCCGGCCTTTTCGACCGATTGGTTTATATTATTATGGCTTGCAAACTGATTAATATGATTATGTGAATCAAGCACTGCAAAGGCGGTTTTGATCTCGTTTAATGACCCTGCAACAACCGTACTAATATAGGCTTGCCCGCCTGGTTTTAATACTTGGTAAAGCGAGTGCATTAAGGTTTCAAAATTAGCAGACCACTGCAGCGCAAAATTACTAAATAGCACATCAATACTGTTAGCTTGCAGCGGTAAGTTATCCATATCGGCGCACAGTTTAGGGGTGTTTAAGGCACTGCTTTTTAGCATGTTAAAACTTAAATCTATGGCAACAACTTGGCCAAATAATGCCTTTAAAGGCTGAGTATTAACAAGCGGCCCTGCGCCTAGGTCAACACAGAGCTTTTTAGGGTTTGCTGTAATGAGTTTAAATAAATCATTCGCCGCTTGTTTTTGCACATTAGCATGATGGCTATAACTGTTTGCTGCTTTTGAAAAGTTATGCGCTGTGGTTTTTTTTAAAACCTCAGCAGCTATACACACAGTTGTAGGGCTAAGTGGCTTAGTTTTAATTGCCTGCGGGCTTATCATGAAATGACCTTTTGTAAACTACCAACGAGTTGTTTTATATCCTCATGGGTGTGGGCTGCACTTAAGGTAATACGCAAACGCGAGGTATTGTGTAAAACAGTTGGCGGGCGAATAGCCGTTAACCAAATGCCCTGCTGCTTTAGTTGCTCACTGGCTTTTAACGTTTGCTCGGCGCAGCCTAAAAAAATTGGTTGAATCGCGGTGTTAGAGTCCATTAGCGCAATGTTCTGCTCTTTTGCTAGGCGTTTAAACAGCGCAATATTAGCGTTTAATTTAGCTCGCTTGCCGTTAGCGTCTCTTATGCTTTTAATACGCGCCAAAGTATGAGCGGCAATAAACGGTGACATAGCGGTTGAGTAGGTATAATCACGATTAAACTGCAGCATGTAATCTATAAAATGCCGCGAACCTAATACGCACGCCCCGCTACTAGCAACCGCTTTACCAAAGGTGATCACTAAAATATCGGGCATGGTGTCGGCTGCAATTAAGGCTTCACAACTGCCAAGCCCCGATTTTCCTAAAACACCAAAACCATGGGCATCGTCTATCATTAGCCAGGCGTTATGCTGCTTTGCTAAGGTAAATAGCGCTTTAATTGGCGCGGTATCACCATCCATGGAGAACACACCTTCAGACACTATGAGCTTATTGCGCGCTTTTGATTTTTCTAGCCGTGAGCGTAAATGGTTTATATCGTTATGGTTAAAGCGTATTAACGCTGCGTTGGCGTGTAATGCGCCATCAATTAAACTGGCGTGATTGAGTTTATCTTGAAAAATAGCACTGTGTTGCGCTGTCGCTTTATCTTGAAACAAGGCTTTAATAACACTGCTATTTGCGCTAAAGCCCGAATTAAACAACATGCCTGCCTCATAACCCAAAGCACTACATAAAGCTTGCTCAAGCGCTTGCTGTGGTTGTTGATAACCCGTTACTAATGCTGAGCTGTGGCTACCTAGTAATGGCGCGCTGGTTAACTCCACCGGCGAATCGCCAAACCCTAAATAATCGTTACTCGCAAAGTTAAGGTAGGTTTTATCATTAACCGTAATAGTACGCGCCGTTGCGCTTTGTACTACATAGCGTTTACGCAAGAGCTGCTGCGCTTTGCGTTCATCTAAATGGGTGTTTATAAATTCAAATGACATAAATGCTTTAACCTTCAACGCGATACTTTAAACCATTACCATAGTACTGAGCACTTTACGCTTCGTAAAACAATTCTGCGGTTGCTTTATCGGCCACTTGCGATGACAAAGACGCAGCAACGGCTTCATCTGAATAATCGTGGCGTGTTTCTGGGTTCATCCCAAGCTTTTTAATTAATTGCATGTCGGCATCGGCTTCTGGATTTTCTGTTGTTAATAGTTTATCGCCATAAAATATAGAGTTTGCGCCTGCAAAAAAGCACATTGATTGCATTTGCTCATTCATCGCATTACGTCCTGCTGATAAACGTACATAACTGTGTGGCATCATAATACGTGCTGTGGCAATGGTACGAATAAACTCAAACTGATCTAAGTCATCAACATTTTCAAGCGGTGTCCCTTTTACCTTTACTAGCATATTAATTGGCACGCTTTCGGGCTGCTGGGGTAAATTAGCTAACTGCATTAATAACCCATAACGATCGCTTGCTTGCTCCCCCATACCCACAATACCGCCCGAGCAGACTTTCATACCAGCGTCTCGTACATTACCTATAGTATCAAGACGGTCTTGAAAGGTGCGAGTTGATATAATTTGCTCATAGTACTCAGGTGAGGTGTCGAGGTTGTGGTTATAGTAATCAAGCCCTGCACTGCGCAGTTCATGGGCTTTTTCGTTATTTAACATGCCTAAAGTCATACAGGTTTCAAGGCCAAGGGCTTTTACTTCTTTTACCATTTGCGAAATGTATGGCATGTCTCTGTCTTTTGGATCTGACCATGCGGCCCCCATACAAAAACGAGTGGCGCCTTTTTGTTTTGCTAACCGCGCTTGCTCTACCACTTTTTCTACTTCTAGCAGGCGTTCGCGCTCTAAATCAGTTTTATAATGCCCCGATTGCGGGCAATATTTACAGTCTTCTGGGCAAGCACCGGTTTTAATAGATAACAACGTAGAAATTTGTACTTCGTTTGGATTAAAATTAGCGCGATGAACAGAGGCGGCTTTAAACAATAAATCGTTAAATGGCATTTCAAATAAGGCTTTCACCTCACTGTGGGTCCAATCGTGTCGAACTGTTGCAAGCTCCATAATACTCTCTTTTATTTTTTGATCTTGGTGTTATTGGCTTAGAATACGTATTGCCGTACCATTGTCAACGAAGCTCACTTAGTTAAAGTTTACATATGAACATAAAACAAACAATAGACCTTGATTTTGATCGTCAGCACATTTGGCACCCCTACACATCAATGACTCAACCTATTCCGGTTTACCCCGTTACGCATGCAAATCACAATATTATTCACTTAGAAACGGGGGAGCAACTTATTGACGGTATGGCCTCATGGTGGAGTGCTATTCACGGCTATAATCATCCGGTTTTAAATGAAGCGATGCACGCCCAAATAAATAAAATGAGCCATGTAATGTTTGGTGGCATAACCCACCAGCCAGCAGTAGAGCTCTGTAAAAAGCTGGTTGCAATAACCCCGAGTAAGTTGCAAAAAGTATTTTTAGCCGACAGCGGCTCGGTAAGTGTTGAAGTGGCGATAAAAATGGCTTTGCAATATTGGCTTAGTCAAGGAGTAACCAGCAAACAAAAACTGATGACGCCTTATAAAGGCTATCATGGCGATACCTTCGCTGCGATGAGCGTATGTGATCCTATTAATTCTATGCACTCTTTATATCAAGGCTTTTTACCTGAGCATGTATTTGTGCCTGCACCAAAGACTCAGTTTGGACAACAGTTCGATAAACAAGAAGCACACCACCTTGCACAGTATTTCGAAGAACATCATCAGCATGTTGCAGCTTTTATCATCGAGCCAATTGTACAAAATGCAGGGGGAATGAACTTCTATCATCCTGAGTATTTAAGAACCGTGCGTGAACTATGCGATCGTTACGGTGTATTATTAATTTGTGATGAAATAGCCACAGGGTTTGGCCGCACAGGTAAGCTATTTGCCGTAGAACATGCTGATATTGAGCCAGATATTTTATGCATAGGTAAAGCACTCACAGGTGGCATGATGACGTTATCTGCAACATTAACCACAGATAAAATTGCCATTGGTATCAGCGAAGGTGAAGCTGGGGTATTAATGCATGGCCCAACATTTATGGGCAATCCATTGGCCTGCGCAGTGGCTTGTGCGAGTATTGATTTATTACTTGAGCAAGACTGGCAAGCACAAATAGCCCACCTAAACGATGCGCTGCAAGCATTACACCGTTGTAATGATCTTGAGCATGTTGTTGATGTAAGAACGTTAGGAGCAATTGGTGTGGTTGAACTCGATACTGTTATCGATGTAGCAAAGATACAAGCTTTCTTTGTTAGTAAAAATGTATGGATCCGCCCTTTTGGTAAGCTTATCTATTTAATGCCACCGTATATTAGTTGTTCAGGCGATATCACCACATTAGCTAACGCCATTTACGCCGCAATTGCCGGAAAACATTATTAGCATATCATCAAGACCCCAAATAATTACCCAACCTAATCGTAATTTGGGTAATTATTACCACTCAAACATATAAGCCATTTTGCTGATCATTTTCAGTGGAATGTTATGGCTATTACGTTTGGCGTACAGGTGTTGCATTGATTTGTCTTTTACTTCACCCACAATCACTTCTTTAACTTGGTAGCCTAGTGCAACAGCGGCTTGGCTATAAGCAATAAATTCCCATTTCTTGATGTTAGTATTATCAACAATAATAAGTGGGATTTCTTGCGCTAACGCATTTATAAAACGAGCTAAATTTAAATTGTGGTATTGCGACAGTTTGAACTTATCAAACTGATACTCCCCTTGCTCATTATAAAAATAATCATCGGTCGAACAAATTAAGTATTGGCTTTGATCGCCCGCTACCATTTCATCGGCTAGGTTTTGCGCATAATAAGACTTACCACACCCTGGTAAACCACGTAAAATAAAGACTTGTTTCATAATACCTATATGTTTAGCAAGTTAGTTTAAATATCGTAATTGCATATAATGCCACAAAACCCGTTTTTATCGCAGTGAAAATCGCCTTTAAATTTTGATCTAAGTTGTTTCTTATCACAAAAAATTAAAGTTCTAGGTTTTAAACGACAAAAAACCACAAAAATGCAAAAGAATAAGCAAAGAGTTACTTTTGAATGTTTTTTTATTTTACATTCAAAGGTAAGATACACCGTTCAAGTGCAATAGCGCACATATTAATGTAGGCAACTTATATCATTGGAGTGAAGATGAGCCACTTAGCGATTTCAGAGCTATTAAAAGGCAAGGTTGCGGTAGACAGCCAAGTAACAATTAAAGGCTGGATCCGTACACGCCGCGATTCAAAAGCAGGAATTTCATTTTTAGCCGTTCATGACGGTTCGTGTTTTGATCCTATTCAAGCGGTAGTACCTAATTCACTAAATAATTATGATGAAGTTACTAGCCTAACAGCCGGTTGCTCTGTGTCAGTTACTGGTGTTTTAGTACAATCAGCAGGCCAAGGTCAATCTTTCGAAATTCAAGCAAATAGCGTACAGGTACTTGGTTGGGTAGAAAACCCAGACTCATACCCAATGTCGGCAAAACGCCACAGCATTGAGTATTTACGTGAGCACGCTCACCTTCGCCCACGTACCAATATGATTGGTGCGGTAACACGTGTACGTAACTGTTTAGCGCAAGCTATTCACCGTTTCTACCATGAGCAAGGTTATTACTGGATCAGCACCCCTATCATCACCGCAAGTGACTGTGAAGGTGCAGGCGAAATGTTCCGCGTATCAACGCTTGATATGCAAAACTTGCCACGTACAGATAAAGGCGATGTTGATTACAGCGAAGACTTCTTCGGTAAAGAAGCATTCCTTACTGTATCAGGTCAGTTAAATGGTGAGACTTACGCCTCAGCGATGTCAAAAATTTATACTTTTGGCCCGACTTTCCGTGCAGAGAATTCAAATACTTCTCGCCACTTGGCAGAGTTTTGGATGGTCGAGCCAGAAGTTGCGTTTGCTGATTTAGAAGATATCGCCAAACTTGCTGAAAACATGCTTAAGTATGTGTTCAAAGCGGTGCTTGAAGAACGTCGTGATGATATGGAGTTTTTTGCTCAACGTGTTGAGAAAACAGCTATCACGCGCCTAGAAGAATTTGTTGAGAAAGATTTTGCACAAGTTGATTACACTGATGCAGTAGAAATTCTTAAAAGCTGTGGTAAGAAATTTGAATACGCCGTTGAATGGGGTGTTGACTTACAATCTGAGCACGAGCGTTACTTAGCAGAAGAGCACTTTAAAGCACCAGTGGTTATTAAAAACTACCCACGTGATATTAAAGCATTCTACATGCGCCAAAATGAAGACGGCAAAACCGTTGCTGCAATGGACGTTGTAGCACCAGGTATTGGCGAGATCATTGGTGGTTCACAGCGTGAAGAACGTCTTGATGTACTTGATGCACGTTTAGAAGAAATGGGCTTAAACAAAGAAGACTACAGCTGGTATCGCGACCTACGTAAATACGGTTCAGTACCACACTCTGGTTTTGGCTTAGGTTTCGAACGTTTAGTTGCCTATGTAACTGGTATGGGCAACGTACGTGACGTTATTGCCTTCCCACGTACCAAAGGCAGTGCAACTTACTAAAATGAGTTGATGCTCATTACTGCAATAGATTACTGCAAAAGCCAACCTTAGGGTTGGCTTTTTTGTTTGCTAAGTCAATCAGTCGACTTCCCTATTAGACCTTTTATTAATTGATTTTCTGTGCTTTATATTTAAGACTGAAAATTACAACTCAACAAAGGTCAATGGAATGAATTTAAAATCGCTATGCTATACACTCTTCGCTGTCAGTATTGGTTTTCTATATTACTTCGAGCAACTATCGATAGTCGCGGCGCTAATCATTGCAATTTTTACTGCTCTATTCGCTTTTACAGCCAAGTTAACTGACAAAAAACCAAACCCTGCGTCAGACATTAATAAACAGCCCCAACTCAGCAATGTTGCTCAAAACATCACAGTGGCAACCTCTCAAAATGCAATTGGTGCAGCAGAAGTCGGATTCTATGTAGATAGCCTAACTAAAGAGATTGATGGTTGTTACAGTGAAAGCGAATCGGTTAGCGCTGCAACACAGGCGTTATCCCATAACAGTAGTGAACTCACTAATAGTATCACCATCGTAAATGCAGCAATGTTGCAAACATCTCAGGCATCAACATCAGCAGAGCAACGCTTGCAAATAGCCACACAACAAATTGATTCGTTGTCTAACTCAATTACTAACGTCGCAAGTAAGTTAGATTTATTGTTAAAAAGTGCAACTGATATTCAAAGCATTACCCAAGTTATTCAAACCATTGCTGAGCAAACTAATTTACTGGCATTAAATGCCGCCATAGAAGCAGCACGAGCGGGTGAACAAGGCAGAGGCTTTGCTGTAGTTGCCGATGAAGTACGTAATCTTGCCAATAAAACCAATCAAGCCACTAAACAAATTGCACAGATGCTAACTGAGATCAATACTAATAGCGTGCAAACAAATGATGATATGAAACAGGTTTCTTTACAAAGTGATGAAGTGAAAACCGAACTCGAAAATGTTACCCAAGCATTTTTAACAATAAATCATGATATTACAGACTCATCATCAACCTTAGAAAACATGCAGCAAGCAGTATCTGCTTTTCAACAAGCAACCACACAAATAAATACCTCTGTATCAAGTATCAGCCACTTGCTAGCTGAAATAGCAACCAAAGGTAACTCAATTTCATCACAAGCAGCTATGTTATCGATAGGATCTGAAACCATCTTTAGAGAGCTCAGTAAAGTTGAACACAATGCCTTTTTTAAGCCTATACTCAATGCCGCAACAACGGCAAGCAATGCAATCGCGGTAAAATTTAATGAGTTGCTAGAAACGAAGCAATTAACTGAAAAGCAGTTGTTCTCACAAGAATATCAAGCAATTAAAAATACTAACCCCACAAAATATACAACACCATACGATACTTTAACCGATAAAATTTTACCGCCAATTCAAGAGCCTACCCTTGAAAATGACAAAATTCTTTTTGCTGGTGCCGTAGACAAAAAAGGTTACTTCCCTACCCACAATAAGCGCTACAGCCAGCCATTAACTGGCAATTACCAACAAGATTTAGTGAATAACCGCACTAAACGTATTTTCAACGATGCCACCGGCAGCCGCTGTGGTAGCCACACTGAGAGCTTTTTATTGCAAACCTATAAACGTGATACCGGTGAAATTTTACATGACCTATCAGTACCCATTTATGTAAATGGCAAACAC